>JAGGTS010000038.1 GCA_021163625.1 bacterium
ATGGCGACGACCGTTTCTCAATATGGGGTGATACTTGTAGTGGCGGTGATTGTGGTGATGTAAGTAAAGCAGTTGAAGCTCACAGATTTACTGCTAATGGCGATGTGTATCATCGTGGCAATGTCGGCATTGGAACAACAGCGCCTAGCGCTAAATTAGATGTAAAAGGCACTATTCGTGCCCAAGAAATATGTGATGAAAATGGGAATAATTGCAAAGATATATCAAACGGATGGGGTGGAGTTTCGGGCGATATAGACTTAAATGGGAATTGGATTAAAAATGGTTATATTCATAGAGGGCCTTGCCACATAGTAACAACAAGACCCTCTTTCCCTAACACAGTAAATTATTATTGTAATAATGGGGAATATATGGCAGGTATTAGAATTTATGGGGGTGTCTATGGACCAGAACCCTATGGAATAATTTGTTGTAAGTTATAAAAATAATTTACAAGTCAAACTTGTAGATTAAAAAAATTGTTTATTAATTAAAACTAAACTGTTATTCTCCTCAAAAAGGCAAACTGTAAAAATTTATAATTCTGGATGACACAAAAACCGGGAGACAAATTATATTATTTATACATATTAACCAAATAAATCCTTTAACAAAAGAATACTACTCTTTTTTATCTTAAAACCTAAAAAAATTATAACTCCTTTTCCCTTGTATGTTCTTATATTTTTTATGAAGATAACCTTAAATATGTTAAGACAATTTAGAAATTCCTACTGATAATCTGCTGAAAGTTTGGGAGAATAGAGACGACAGCGAAAAATTAAACTGGTCAAGAGCTTAATACCAATTTTACCAGAGATATCAATGGTGACGATGATTTTGATCTTAAATTGACTTGCAATATACCTTTCGAGGAGGATCCTAATGGTATTGCTGAACGGGAATATTAATAATAACCTCGGTAAAAATAATACTATGGGCATAGGGGAGATAGAAATAGTAGCATATACACGAGGACAATCCTCGCACATTTTTTGTTTTGCCTAAAAGAAAATTTTTCGCTACAACTGGAAAGGGATGCCAAAATAATTATCGGCAATGACGGCAATGTCGGAATTGGAATAACAGCGTCTGCCCAGAAACTAAATATCAAGGGTTGTGTTAAGAGGAGGAGTGGTTTTTGTATTGGAACGATTGGAGGGGTAATTAGCCGGGAAGAGGGACTATAAATTAGAGTAATGCATTGATTCTTATTGTTCCAGCCCGGATAAATCCGGATAAATGCTGCTAAATAGCAAATTTATTTTGTGCTTAACCTTGGCAAGCACACATCCTGGGCAACTTATTTTTCAGAGATGGAGTCGCTGGGAAAAACCCGAATTCCTAAATCCGAAACCCGAAAAAATACCAAATTCCCAATGACCAAATGTTTTTATTATTGGTCATTGGTCATTTTTTCGTCATTCGTCATTCGGGTTTCGCCATTTACAAACTATTTTGATTTGTAATTTGTAATTTAGAATTTGTTTAGAATTTAGAATTTAGGATTTAGAATTTGTCACAAGGTATGAAATTTATAGTTTGCTGGTGGTATGAAATTTCTAAATTGCCTTGACATAGGCCTATTGACAAAAAATTTATAAGAGTTATTATAAGTTATATATTAAATTTCCGCAGACAGCAGGTTCTAACCTATTTAGATTAGAATAAATCCTGCCTAGGAAAAAATATTTTTTGTCTGTGGAAAGCACAGATTTTTATTTTCTGAATTTATGGCAAAAACAAAAGAGCAAAAAGAGAGTATAATCAAGAATATTAAAGAAAATATAGAAAAGCAGAAATCTATTGTGTTTGTAGATTTTGCCGAGGTTGATTCAAAAAGTTTGGCAACCTTAAGGGAAGATTTGAAAAATTCTGACTGCCTTCTTATGATAGTTAAAAAAACCTTGCTTAAAAAGACATTTCAGTTTCTGCAGGAGAAAGGCCCTTGGAAAGAGCAAGCTGCTGGCATTATAAACAAGATTGACGGGATAAAAGGGCACTTGGCTTTAGTTTTTGGTTTTGGCGATGAAGTAACTCCGGCAAAAATCTGTTATGGTTTTTCAAAAGAAAATAAAAATTTAGAGATTTTGGGCGGCATTTTAAATTATCGCTTATTAAATCAAGAAGAAGTAATCGAACTGGCAAAACTTCCTTCAAGGAACGATTTGCTTTCAAGGTTGGTTTATACTATCAAAAGTCCAATTTTTGGTTTTGTCAATGTTTTAAATGGAAACATCAAAGGTCTAATTTACGCGCTTAGCGCTATAAAAGATACAAAATAATAATTATATGGCAGAAGAAAAAGAAAACAAAAAAGATAATAACGAGAAAGAAGACGAGAAAAAAGAAGTTGAGGTTCCGAAAGAATTTAAAGACTTAATTGAAAAAATAGAAAAAATGAGTGTTGCGGATTTGGCGAGATTGGTTAAAGTTTTGGAAGAAAAATTTGGCGTTTCTGCTGCTCCTCAGGTTGTTTCTGTTTCAGGAGGAGGGCAGGCAGGCGGAAGCAATGGCCAAGCTGCTGCAGAGGAAGAAAAAAGTGTTTTTAATATTGAACTTAAAGAAGTTGGGGCTAAAAAGATAGAAGTTATAAAAGTGATTCGTGACCTTACAGGTAAAGGATTGAAAGAATCAAAAGATTTAGTTGATGCGGCGGAAAAAGAACCGCAGGTAGTTAGGGAAAATGTAAAGAAAGATGAAGCCAAGGAGATACAGAAAAAACTTGAAGAAGCAGGAGCAAAAGTTGAGTTAAAATAGCTTTAAGAGAGAGCCCAAAATACCATAAAAGGCTTGAAAAATATTTAAAATAGCGCTATCTTTAAATAAAGTTAGCACTATTTATTTTCTGAAAAGCAGAAAAGAAAGGAGGTGTAAAATGGTCTTTAAAAATAGCTCAAACAGCGTTATTTCAAAAAGCAAGGTAAAGGATTTTATTGATTATTTGATAGAAGAAGGGAAGTTCTTGGAGAAGTTAAGAAGCGACATACTCTTTTTAAGCAAAAGTAATATTGATATTAGCGTTAAGATTGTTCGCGAGGAAAGGCTGGTAGATAATATAGATAGGCAAATAAGGAAAACAAAGGAATTGATAAAGTATTTCCGTCGAGCTTTATAAGGGCCAGATTCTTGGCCCTTTTTTATTTGGCAAAAATAAAGTGCCCGAATAAAAGCAGTATTGCCAGAATGATTAAAATGACTGCAATTCTTTTTAGTTTAGCAGCTGTTGGGTTTGTCGGTTTTGCAAACGGGTCAACAAAAGAAGGTATGAGCCAGCGAATAATCGGTTTTCTTCTTTTTAATTCCGTTTTTTTTAAACTGAATTTTTTGTTTCTTAGAACTACCAAAAGGCAAAATCCGAAAGCTTCTTTCAAAAAATTTTTTTCTGACCTGAATATCTTTTTTATCTTTTTTGCCTTTTCGTCATAAAGGATTTCTTTTAATATCTGGCGTTCTTGGAATAATTCTATTATTTCAGGGTTTGATATAATTATTTTATTATTTTTTTCCAGTTTGCCGCTGATTATATTTGAGAATGCTTTTGTTGGTTGGTTATATTTTAAGTTGTCATTAATACTGAAAATTTCTTTATCTTTTAATACTAGAAGAATTAAACCATCTGTCTTTGAGATTCTTGTTGAAAAGTCAGGCAGTATATTAATGATTGAAAAACTTAGATTGCCAAGCCAGCTGGTATTTCCATCGGCGATTTCCTCAGCAAGAAATTTATTTACTTTTTGAAGGCTCAGCTTAAAGCATTCCTCGCTATTTTCATTTTTGCAGTTGTAATATTCTTGTTGGGCAACTTCAGCTATATTTTGTAAAAGATTTTTCCCTTGCAAAAGCGCGTTTTTTAATTGGCCTGCCATATACAGCCACCCAAGCCTTTTTTCTTGGTTTGTCTCTGGCGTGAAACAAAAAGTATCAAATATTATATTTTTATCTAATTTTGGATTGAAGAAAAATTCGTAAAATTTTGGCATATCAATTTACAATGCATCAAAAATTATTATTATAATTTATTATACCCCTTGCCCTTTAATTAATGAAGACCAATAGGCAATTTTCCATCGGTTTTTGCGTTTTTATTTTTTTATTGTTAATATAACATAACAATATAGTGGTATAAAACAAAAGGCATTTAAGCGGCTGGCTTCTCTTTAATTTTTGGGCAATTAGCTCAGTGGCTAGAGCGCTTCGTTCACATCGAAGAGGCCGCAGGTTCAAATCCTGCATTGCCCATAAAATATGGCTTAATGGTTTTTGCCAAAGTTCAGAAATTATATCTTAGCGTGATTGTATAAACACGGTACGATAAACTTTTTAATTTGGCGCCTTTTGAGATATTTTCTGGCTTTGGAAACTTTAAAGAATTATTGACAGATAGTAAAAATATTGTTTATTATAAATATAAGCAGGCGGTAAGCGTCAAGATTAGAAGTTTATTAAAATAAAAATAAAAGAAAGGAGGCAGAAAAATGAAAACAAGGATTAGGATAGAAACTTTTCCGAACCCGGACGCACGGTCTTATCATACAACAAAGAGGATTTCCGACCATTTGGTTTGCAGTTTTCGGAAGCCGTTTGAAGAATATATCTTGGAGAAGTACCTTGAAGGGATAGGCCGCAAAGGGAAAAAGCTTTTAAAGGAACTGTTTGCTTTAGAAGAACTGGTTAGAATTTATATTGAGCCTTACGAACTTGTTGTGACAAAGAACAGTTTTTCTTGCTGGGAAGACGTTGAGTCTGGCATATTCAGAGCCATTGAGAAGGTTTTTGGCGAAAGAATAGAGGATATGGATATCGTCCGCGACCAGTACTCTCCATACCGTCTGTGAATGTTCCATTTGTAATTTAAAAATTTTATATTGGACATAGAAAACAAGAGAAATCAAATACAGCAAGTTTTACAGCAGTGGGTATTAAACGGCAAGAAGAGAAAACAAAAAGAATTATGAAAAGAAAGGAGATAAAAATGTTTGAAGAAGAAGCAATCAGCGGAATTATAAAGAGGCTTTGGCCAAACTTTGACAAAAAAACGATTGGGAAAATATCAAAGGAAATTGGTGCCGAAGGCATAAGAGATCCGATTGCGTTGGGATGCGTAATTGCTCAAAAAGTAGTAGGGGAAAAAATTATAAAAAAAAGGCTGTCAGATGAATATTGCGATGCTGCCCAAAAGGCGCTTTTTAGCCTTCGCTCCCGCAGGCCAAAAGCGAAAAAACAGTTGTATTTATTGTGGCTGAAAAGTTTTAAGAATTTTAAGCTGGCAGATTTTAAAGAGATGTTTCCAGAGGAAACGCCAAGTTCTATTTATAAAGACATTGAACGCGCCCGTTTTTTGTTGCTAAAAAGAGTTCTCTCGCCAGAGCTTTGGGAAGTTCTTTTCAAAAATACCAAACGATTCAAACGCAAAAAGGTAAGAAACTTATCATTAGTATAGAAAAAATTTGGCTGCCCTGCCTTACGGGCAGCTTTTTATTTTTTAGAAACCGTTAATGTTTAGGGTTGTTAGTGGCACATTGCCAAGCGCTTATCTTTAACTGGCTTTTAAATTTGTTATAATATTATAAATAAGCATATTAACGGCATATGGAATTAGCATTTAAAAAAACATTCGGCTGGTTTCTTTTGGTTATAGGCGTTTTAATAATATTGTGGGGGCTTTGGTGCTCTTTTGAAATTTTTACAGCAAAACGGCAAGTGCCTGAAATTTTCAAGAATTACAGCAATACAGAAAAAGATTTGGCAGAAAACAAGACTGATGATATTAATGCAAACAAAAACCTTAGTATAGAACAGAGGCTCCAGCAGCAAACCCAGCAAAAGATGCAGCAAACCGTAAAAGAACAATTTGAGAAAATAATGCCGCCGGAATTTACTTCTAAGTTGTTTAATCTTATAAGTTGGTCGATTTTTATGGGAATTTTGATATTTGGCGCTGGTAAACTGGCAGCGCTTGGAATCAGCTTAATTAAATAATTTCATTGGTTTTTTATTCAAATAAAAACTCTTTATGTTAGAAGCTTCTCCTAAAAAGAATATAATTTCCGAATGGGTAAGTTGGCAGTTTTATTACGCGCCAAAAAACATAATAAAAGCTTTTCGTAATTTCTTAAAGTTCAATATTAATTTTTTCTCTATTCCGCTGCTTTTTAAAACTTTATTTTCTTACTGGCACAACTATAGAGATTTTTATGGAAGAGGTTTTGATTTTAAAAGATACGCTTGGGTTTTTATGTCAAACATGGTTTCAAGGGTGTTTGGAGCCTTGGTAAGAATAGTAACAATTATGATTGGCCTTAGCGTGGAAGTTATTCTTTTTATTGTTGGCATAATAGCTGTTATAGCATGGATTGCGACGCCGATACTATTGCTTCTTGGGCTATATTTTGGCATAGGCTTTCTAATTTAGATTGCTTAATTTGTCTAATTTACATTTATGAATTTTGACCTAAAAAGTACTTCTATATATCAAGCAGTGCTGGCCGGCAAAAATCCTTTGTTTAAATTTGGAGAAAAAATTGCCACTTTTCTTTTTCTTTCTGCTGTGGTTTTTTTAATTTTCTTTGCTTTAGATTTCCTGAAGATAGGAATAATTACAAAATTGAATGAAAAGTATCTTGGCGCTGCCATCCTTTTGTTGACTTTTTCTGTTCTTTTCTGGCAGTCCTCGTTATTTTTTAATTCAAGAATCAAAAATCCTGAGCTTAAATACCGGCTGAAAGATGCTCTTTTGCATCCAGAAGATTTTAACTTAGCCTCTTTTTTAAGCTATGAGTCGGCCAAAATTTGCAATAAAGCATTAAAGCAGATTAAAAAGGTAAAAAATTTGAACCTTTCAGCTGAGGTTTTGCTTTACTCTTTGCTTACTTCAAATGATTCTGAAATAGACTTTATTATTTCAAGAAGCCAAATTGACTTTAAAAAACTTACCGATGGCCTTAGAAATGGATTTGCAGAAATTAGAAAGGGAGACAAAAAAATAAAGCAGGCTATTGCTTTTGAGGAAGTTATTTTTAAAGCAATGGAAATCGCTGAAAGCAAAGGGAAAGAGAGGATTACTCCGGGAGATATAATTTTAAGCTTTGCTAAAAATGACCCTATTTTTAGAAGATTTCTGGTGCTTGAAAATTTAGAAGAGAAAGATATTGAAAGTTTAGTTGATTGGTATGAAAGGGCAGCGAGACGAACTTCAGAATTAAGAAAATTTTGGGAATACGACAATTTGGCTAGAGTTGGCACAATAGGCAAAAATTGGGCGTCTGGATATACGATAAATTTAGATAAATACAGCGCAGATTTATCCGAGCATATCCGTAATTTTTCGGCAAGCAGACTTGAAATTCACAGCAAAGAGATTAAAAGCATTGAACGGATATTGGAGCAGGAGGAAACAAACGATGTGATTTTAGTTGGAGATTCTGACTATAGCAAAAAAGAAATTCTTAGCATTTTGATTCAGAGAGCATCTTTAGGGAAAAGTTCTCCTTCTGTAAATTATAAAAGGTTTTTGGGCTTTGATTTGTTTCTGCTTGTTTCCAAAACAGAATCCCAGGAGGAACTGGAGTCTGCTTTAGAAAAGTGTCTTGATGAAACAGTTAACGCGGGCGATGTTATTTTAGTTGTTGGAGACATCCATAATTTTGTTGGAGGAACATCAAAAGTTGGGACAGCCGATGTCTCCGCTGTCTTATCTTCTTATTTGCCAATGTCTAAGTTTAGAATAATTGCTACGACCAGCTATCAGGGCCTCCACAGGATTATAGAGAAAAAATCTTCCATTTTGAAATTCTTTGAAAAAGTTGAAGTTTCTGAAATGAGTCAAGAAGACACATTGAAATTATTAGAAGACAAGGTTCCTTTTTATGAAGCCAAACATAAGCGTTTTATAAGTTATAAAGCTCTTGGGGAGATTATAAAATTATCTGACCGATACATAGCCCAAGAGCCTTTCCCGGAGAAAGCGATGAAAATTTTGGACGAATCAGTTACTTATTTATCTGTTTATACAAAAGATTTTGTTTTATTGCCAAGGCATATTAGGAAAGTTGTTTCTGAAAAAGTTCAAGTTCCCATCCAAAAACTTGAAACAAAAGAAAAAGAGATTTTACTTAACTTAGAATCGCTTATTCATCAAAGAATTATTAACCAAGACGATGCTGTAAAAGAGGTAAGCAACGCTTTAAGAAGGGCAAGGGCGGGGGTGCAGGCAGGTTCGAGGCCTATAGGCTCTTTTTTATTTTTAGGTCCGACAGGTGTTGGCAAAACAGAAACGTCTAAAGCCTTAACCCAAATTTACTTTGGTTCAGAGAAAAAAATGATAAGGTTGAATATGTCTGAATTTCAAAATATAAATGATATTAGAAGATTAATTGGCTCTGAAGATAGTGTTGGGCTCTTGACAGTCCCTGTGCGTGAAAATCCTTTTTCTTCTGTTTTGCTTGACGAAATTGAGAAAGCTCATCCGAATATTTTAAATTTATTTTTGCAAGTTTTGGACGAAGGATATCTGACGGACGGAATGGGGAGAAAAATTGACTTTAGAAATACCATAGTTATTGCAACCAGTAATGCCGGGGCAGAAATTATTCGTGAAGACATTGAAAAAAACAAACAGCTTGACATGGTGAAAGAAGACCTGCTTGATTACATCTTGCGCCAGAGAATTTTTAGGCCGGAATTTATTAACCGTTTTGACGCTATTGTCGCGTTTAAGCCTTTAACTAAAAAGAATCTTCTTGATATTTCTAACCTTATGCTTGGCAAGATTGCAAAAAAACTTGGCGAAAAAGGAATAAAGTTTGTTGTTACAAAAGAGCTTAAAGAAAAAATTGTGGAACTTAGTTATTCTCCCGCTTTTGGGGCGAGGGAAATGAGAAGAGTTGTTCAGGATAGCGTTGAAAATTCGCTTGCAAAGGAACTTCTTTCTGGTAGAATAGAAAGGGGAGATACAATAAAGGTCGAGCCAAAAAATTTCAGCGTTGTTAAATTAGAAAACAGCGTTTAACAAACAGTAAATAAGGTAAAAGTAAAAAATGAAAAAAATAGGTTTAATTGCATTAATTAGCGCTATCGGAGCGGTTATTGTTGCTGGAGGGGCTTTGCTTTACACTAATACGTGGAATCCTTCTTGGAATCCTTTCTTTGGACCGCAAGAGAGCTGGGAAAAAGTATTTCCCGAAGTGGTAAAGAGCATGGAAGGCTTGCAATCTTACCATAATAACTTTGATTTTTCTTTTAAGGTAGAAGGACCGCTGAAGTCGGGGCCAGAAAATAAAAAAGCCCAAGACAAAAATAGTGTTGAATATTTAAATCTGCGCTTTGGCGGAAATACAGATATTGACACAATAGATAAAAATAGTCAGAAATCAAAAGGAGCTTTTAGTATCACTATGGCTTCGCTTGGCGATGAGAATGAAAACGACAATTTTTCAACAAATATTGATTTTATAGAAACAAGCCCAAAAGAACTTTTTTTCAAAATAAATAACATTGATATTTCAAGTGAGAAATCGCAGGATATAGCTCTTGTAGTAAGTTTGTTTGAAACTAATAAAGGTAAA
>JAGGTS010000011.1 GCA_021163625.1 bacterium
AATCTTGATAGCGAAATTTAAAATCTTTAACTCCCTTTATAAACTCTTTTTCCCCAAATTTTGTTTTCACTATGTTTTCTTTTATCAGCCTATAAATGAACAGGTACGCTGCCTGCTTAATGCATTCTAGATAATCCTTCGCGCTCACAAAATGATATCCATCATTCGTATCACGAACATTGCACCAAACATCTATTATTTTTAGCTGCCCTCGTCCTAAAAATTTTGCACTTTTTACAAAAATCTCTTTTCTCGGATAAACCAAACCTAAGATATTTTCCACCATTTTCTCCTCCTTTATTATTTAGTTAAAGAACTGGTCAGATAATACAACATAATTATATGTTTTGTCAAGAAAAGAAAACATATCTGGCGCAATCGCCAAAGTTAGTTTGACAAAAGTTAGTTAGATGTACTTTGCTGTCCAAGTTTTTGTTTTTTTAAGCTCTTCTAATGTCCCCCAAAAAACAATTTCTCCGCCCTTTTCTCCTCCTTCAGGCCCAAGCTCAATTATCCAATCAGCTTCTTTTATAACATCTGGATTATGTTCAATAATTACAACCGTATTTCCCTTTTCAACCAAACGCCTTAAAATAATCAAAAGTTTTTTGATATCGTCAAAATGCAGACCAACCGTCGGCTCATCCAAGATATAAAAAGTTTTCTGCGTCGCCCTTTTTGAAAGCTCATAGGCAAGCTTTATCCTCTGCGATTCACCGCCGGATAAGCTTGTAGAGCTTTGGCCAAGCTTCAAATAGCCAAGCCCAATATCATTTAGAAGTTGAAGTTTGTCTTTGATTTGCGGAATATCACTAAAAAATTTGCTTGCTTGTTCAACCTCCATATCTAAAATATCAGAAATATTTTTCCCTTTATACTCAACCTTCAACACTTCAGGGGCAAATCTTTTTCCATGGCAAACCTCGCATTCAACATAGATATCAGGCAAAAAATACATCTCAACTTTTTTAAAGCCTTCGCCGCCACAAGCCGGACATCTGCCGAATTTTGTATTAAAACTAAAATAAGACTGGTTATACCCGCGCATTCTTGCTTGCTGCGTTCTTGCAAATATTTGTCTTATCGGAGTGAAAACACCCGTATAAGTTGCCGGATTTGAACGCGGAGTTCTCCCGATAGGATTTTGGTCTATTAAAATAACTTTATCTATATTTTCATAACCAACTATTTCTTTATGCTCCCCCGGTGTTATATTTCTTCTTCTGCCAAATTTTACAAGCAACGCTTTTGCAAAAGTTTCAATAATTAAAGTGCTTTTCCCGGAACCAGAAACACCTGTAACGCAAACTAATTTATTTAATGGAATTTTTAAATTCACATTTTTTAAGTTAAACTGACTTGCCTGTTTAACCTCCAAAAAGTTTTGATTAACTTTCTTGTCTTTGCCTGTTTTCTTATAACCTGTTTTAACCTTCAGCTTGCCTGTTAAATAATTTGCAGTAATGCTCCTTGACCTAATCAACTGGCTGTATGTTCCCTGAAAAACGACTTTCCCTCCATACTTTCCCGCCTTGGGTCCAATTTCTATAATCCAATCGGCATTCTCAATAACTTTTTTATCATGCTCAACAACAATAACCGTATTTTTTTGCTTAACTAATTTTTTTAGCGAGAAAACAAGACGCTCAATGTCTCTTTGGTGGAGGCCTATTGTTGGCTCATCCAAAACATAAACTATGCCAGAAAGGCCTGAGCCAAGCTGACAGGCAAGCCTTATCCTCTGGTTCTCCCCAACTGAAAGAGTCGTTGCTTCCCTTGAAAGGCTAACATAGCCAACCCCAACTCCAATTAAAAAATTTAACCTTTTTAGAATCTCTTTTAAAAGAGGCTTTGCGATTTTCTTTTCCGTTTCTGTGAGCTTCTTTTCAATGCTGCTAAAAAATTTAACCAAAGAATCTATTGGCATAGAAGAAAGCTGGTATATATCCTTTTTGTCTATTTTCACTGAAAGCGCTTCTTTGTTTAACCTTGCCCCGTTGCACCTCGGGCAAACTACTTCGGTCATATATTTTGAAATTTCTTCCCTTATATAATCAGAATCTGTTTGCTTGTATAAAGCTTCCATTTTCGGAATTACCCCTTCCCACTCCAAAGAAAGCTTTTTGTCGCCATATAAAATTAAATTTTGTATTTCCTTTGGAAGTTTTGAAAATTCAATATCTAAAGAAAAATTGAACTCATCTGCCAAGTCCTGAAGCTTCCATTTTTGGTAAGGAACTCCAAGCGACCTTAAAGAAAATCTGCTTAATGAAAACCAGGGCAGAATTGCTCCTTCTGACAAAGAGAGCCTTGGGTTTAAAATTAAATTTTCATCAACTTTTGAAAGCCTGCCAAGCCCTTGGCACAACTCGCAAGCGCCATACGGGTTATTAAAAGAAAAAAGTCGCGGTTCAATTTTGGGCAGAGATATCCCGCAAACGGGACAAGCAAAGTCTTTGGAAAAATTTTGGCTAACATTTTTGCCATTTTCAATATAAGAAACAATGATTTTCCCTTTGCCAACCAACAACCCTGTCTTTGTTGAGTCTAAAATCCTTTCCTTGCTCTCTTTTAATATATGTTTTACTTTCTTCTTCTTTAGAGCGTTTATTTTGCTTTGCTTTTTTGAAATATTTTTATGGCTTGCAACTTTGCCTTGCCATTCCTGGTATTTGCTAAGGTCTATTTTGTCTATCAAAACTTCAATGTCATGCAATTTATGCTTATCAAAAGTTTTTTCTCTCGCTTCTTCTGTCGGGTATAAAATTTTGTCAACCCTTATTTGTGGCCAGCCTTCCTTGAAAATTTCTTCTATGGTTGCCTTATGTTCGCCTTTTTTGTGTGAAATGACAGGAGCAAAAATAGAAACTTCGTTTTTAAGGCTAATTTGATAAATTTTTTCCGCTATCTGATTCGGAGTTTGGGCGCTTATGCGCCTCCCGCATTTTGGACAGTAGGCCTTGCCTATATTTGAAAATAAAATCCTTAAGTAGTCATATATTTCGGTTAAAGTGCCAACCGTTGAGCGAGGATTTGAAGAAATTGTTTTCTGGTTAACGGCAATTGTTGGAGAAAGATTCTCTATTTTTTCAGCATCAGGCTTTTTTAAGATGCCTAAAAATTGCCTTGCATACGCAGAAAGGCTTTCTAAATACCTCCTTTGGCCCTCTGCGTATATGGTATCAAAAGCCAAAGAAGATTTTCCGGAACCGGAAATTCCGCAGATAACAACCAATTTATTTTTTGGTATTTTAAGGCTTATATTTTTTAAATTGTGGACCTTTACCTTGCTAAGTTTTATAAAATCTTTTTCCATAAAACTTTATAAATATTAATTATATCAATGATTTTTAGAAAATTAAAGCAAAAACAAGCCAAAATTCTATTATTGGCAAAGTTATGCAAAAAATACAAAAAAGAAAAAAGGGCGTTGTAAAAACACCCTAAAATGTTTGCCTTATGGCCTCAGACGACCTTGCCGTCTGAATAAATAAAGCTTATCTCCCCGCTAATAACAGTCTTCTCAATTAGAAATGACAATAAGGTTAGATTTTTTATCTGCTTAAATTTCTTTAGAGACATTCTTACCCTAAACTCCTTTTCTTTCTCAACTAATCGGTAAAAAGAGAGGTTTAGTTTCCTGTAATAAAATTTGTATTCTTCGCCTTCTTTGAAAAAATCCGTTTCTGAAAGACTTAGAGGCACAATTTTATTCTTAATAAGAAAATAGCAGAACAGATAAGCTGTTTGGTTAAGACATTGAATGTAATCTTCTGCTGTCACATGCCAAATAGGCTTTGCTGTGTTGTAATTATCTTTGGGCACATTGCAAACCGTTTCGATTGTCTTGCCATCGCTTAAAATATGAAAAAACCTAACAAAAATCTCATCTAATGGATAAAAATGCTTTAGTATTTTCCTTTCCATCGGAACCTCCTTTTTTATTTTTTTAATGTCCTGAATTTGTTTTTAGCATTACTTAAATAACATATTTTCAAAATTTTGTCCAGAGCAAACAAAAAAATGTTTAAAATTAAAGAAGCGATTGAAAATTCAAGGCGAAGGTGTTATTTTCAAAAATGAATAGTTTGACCAAAAAAATAAAAGAATTAACCGAAAAACCGGGAGTATATATCTTCAAAGACAGGCTTGAAAATATTATTTATATCGGCAAAGCAAAAAACTTGAGAAAAAGGGTCGTTTCCCATTTCAGAAAAAGCCAAAACTGGCACCAGGATTTCAAAAATAAAGTGAAAAGCATTGAAATAATAGAATCTAAATCAGAAAAAGAAGCAATGATTTTAGAGGCTGAGTTTATAAAGAAATACCAACCAAAATATAATGTTGAGTGGAGAGACGACAAAAATTATTTCTTTGTTGGCCTGACAAAAGAAAAGTTTCCCCGAGTTTTTATCTCCCACCAGCCAGACAAACAAAGCAACGCAGGTAAAACCAATAAGAAATTTTCTTTTATCGGCCCATTCGTCAAAGGCAAAGAGCTAAAAAATTTATTAAAAGAATTAAGAAAAATTTTCCCCTTCAGGACCTGCAAAAATCTGCCAAAAAAGCCTTGCCTTTATTTTGACCTTTTTCTTTGCCCGGCCCCCTGTATAAATAGGATAGAAGAGCGAAAATATAATCTAATTATAAACGGATTAAAATCGTTGCTTTTGCTTTATCAAGGTAAAAAGATAAGAATAGAGGCCTATGATATTTCAAATCTTTCCGGATCCCTTGCCTCTGGGTCTATGGCAGTAATTAAAGGTTGGGCAAATAGGGAAATATCTAAATATAGAAGGTTTAAAATTAAGTCTGCAAAAGGAGGAAATGATGTTGCCTGCCTAAAAGAAATAATTACAAGAAGGTTGAGCCATAAAGAATGGAAAATGCCGGATTTAATTCTTCTTGACGGCGGAAGGCCCCAATTAAAAGCAATTGAGCAAATCGATGTTCCTTCAATCGCTCTTGCTAAAATAAAAAAGTCCTCTGGGAAAATTTATTCCCATTTTTCAAAAAGCTATATTTTGATTGACAATTTGCCAGAGAACATAAGAAACACTCTTCTTTTAGCAAGGGACGAGGCCCATAGGTTTGCAATTTCTTACCATAAATTAAGGAGAAAAAAAGAAATAATATCAGGAAAAAATGAAATTTAAAACAGCTGCAAAATTTAATCCGAAAGGGGACCAAAACAAGGCAATAAATAAAATTTCAAACGCAATTACTAAAAAAAAGGCGAAGTTCGTTACTCTTCTTGGAGTTACAGGAAGCGGAAAAACTTATACAATGGCAAAAGTGATTGAAAAGCTTGGAATGCCAACCTTGGTTATTTCGCCAAACAAGGTTTTAGCTGCCCAGCTTTATGAGGAGTTCAAATCATTTTTTCCCCACAACAATGTGTGCTATTTTGTCTCTTACTACGATTACTACCAGCCAGAATCATACATAATCCAGACTGATACATATATAGAAAAAGACGCAAAAATAAACGAAGAGATAGACTTTTTAAGACATAAAGCCGTCCATTCTCTCTTAACAAAAAAAGACGTTTTAATTGTTGCCTCTATTTCCTGCATTTATAATCTCGGTTCGCCAAATGTCTATAAAAAATTATCCCTTCTCTTGAAAAAGAACCAAGAAATAACCTATAAAAAACTTCTTTTGCGGCTTTTAGACCTGCAGTATGAAAGAAACGATTACCAGTTATGGAGAGGAAATTTTAGGATAAGGCTGGATTTCATTGATGTTTGGATTCCAGGCAATGATAACATCGTAAGGATAAAATTAAAAAATGGAAAAATAAGAAACATTTTTGCTTTAGAATTTCTTTCTGGGAGGTTCAAAGAAGTGCCAGAGGTTAAAATCTGGCCAGCAAAATTTTGGATAGGAGAAAAAGAAAAACTAAACATTGCTATTTCAAATATCGAGCTTGAACTGCAAGAACAAGTTAAGAAACTAAAAAAGGAGGGAAAAATTATAGAAGCTGAAAGGCTGAAAAGAAGAACAGAATACGACATTGCGATGCTAAAAGAAACAGGGTGGTGCCACGGCATTGAAAATTACTCAAGGCATTTGGAATTTAAGAAAAAAGGCGAAACACCATATACATTACTTGATTACTTTACAAAAAATTTTTTAACAATAATAGACGAATCCCATATCACTATCCCCCAGATAAAATCAATGGAGAAAGGAGACAGGGCAAGAAAGCAGTCTTTGGTTGATTACGGATTCCGCCTTCCGTCTGCCTTTGACAACAGGCCGTTAAAGTTTAAAGAATTCTTTCAAAAAATAGACAAAGTAGTTTTTACTTCAGCAACACCTGGGAATTTTGAAAGAAAAATATCAGATATAATTGTCCAACAAATAATAAGGCCGACTTACCTTTTAGACCCAACAATCCAAGTGAAACCGACAAAGAACCAAATTAAAGACGCTATTTCCCAAATAAAGCAGAGAAAAAAGAAAAGGCAAAGGGTTTTAGTGCTTGCTTTAACGAAAAAATTAGCAGAAACTCTCTCTGATTATTTAAGAAAAGAAAAAATAAAAGCAGCCTACCTGCATTCTGAAATAAAAACCTTGGCAAGACCGAAAATATTGGCAGATTTAAGGAAAGGGAAAGAAGACGTTTTGGTTGGCATTAACCTCCTAAGGGAAGGATTAGACCTGCCTGAAGTGTCCTTAATAATAATCTTAGACGCTGACAAAGAAGGATTTCTGCGGGATGAAACATCGCTCATACAAATTATAGGAAGAGCGTCGCGCCACCCAGAAGGCCATATTATAATGTATGCTGATAAAATAACTTCTTCTATGAAAAAAGCGATAAATGAAACGAAAAGGAGAAGAAAAATTCAGGCAGAATACAATAAAAAGCATAATCTAAAGCCAAAAGCAATAGTTAAAGAAATTAAAGGAACCTTACCATCAGACAAAAAAGAAGAAAAGCTGCCAAAAGAAGAATTTTTAAAAGAATATCTAAGACAGCTGAAATACCAGCTCAATCTTGCAAAAAGAAATTTGCAGTTTGAGAAAATCTCTCAAATCAAAGAGAAAATTGAAGAAATAAAGAAAAAACTTTCTTAAAATTTTTTGAATATAAAAAAGCGAGGAAAATTTCCCCGCTTTGTGATTATTAAATACTCAATTTACTGACCGAACTGTAACATCAGAAGTTCCATATTCAAAAACCGGCCTTAACTTTTTTGCTGCCGCATAAGATAAATCAATCGCTCGGTCGTAATAATAAGGGCCTCTGTCTGTAATCTCAACAACAATCGTTTTTTTTCCAAGTCTTACCTGAAGCTTGGAGCCCAGAGGCAGCCACCTATGAGCAGCTGTTAATTTATACATATTAAAATTTTTCCCATTAGCCGCTTTTTTATTGTGGAAACGGCGGCCATACCAGCTTGCTTTCACTTTCATCTTGGGCAAAATGACTGGCCTGATTTTTAACTTCTGGCCCGGAAATATAAATTTCCTGATTTTGTTGTCAGACTTGATAATCCATCCAAATGTCCCAAAGCGCTCGGCAATAGAAGCAATAGTATCCCCTCTTTTCACGGTGTAAGTAAAAGCGCTGCCCAAATAAGCCGGTGTTGGAATTTTCAACCTCTGGCCAACATAAATCAGCCTTTGACGGCCAAGCTTATTTTCTTTAGCAATATCTTTTAATTCAACTCCATAAAATCTTGAAATTTCAGAAAGACTCTCGCCTTTCTTAACCTTGTGTTCAATAAACAGTTTTTCTAATTTTGTTTTCTTTGCCTGTTTTTCAACATTATCCATTGGCCGGCTAATTGGCTGAACTGCCTCTTCTAAGTTAATTTGACAATCAATCTTTTCTGTTTTTGCTTTTGCCCTATCATAAGCAAAGACAAAAATCGTCCAAGCCAAAAAAATGGCTATTAAAACAAAAAACTCAATTTGATGCCTGTTAATCTTCCTTTCTTTTTTCATTTTCCTCTCCTTTCTTTTTTTATTTTATTTTTAAAAAGCTTTTTAGACTTTAAAACAATATAGAAAAAATGTCAAGTTTTTATTATTATTAATTTTCATTAAATTTTAAGGCAACAAAAAAGGCCTGAATTCTCAGGCCTACTTCTTTATCAGAGGCCGAATCATTATATAAAAACCAAAGATAACAATAATAATAACTAAAACAGGCTCTAAAACAGAAACAATCCTCTGAAAATCAAGAGGATGAAAATACAAATAAATGGCAACTACACCAAAAATTACAATAAGAATTGTCTTCGGCCTAAGAATCGCCCTCCTTAGAGAAAACCAAATATCTGGCAAAACAATACCAACAATAAAAAACCCACCGAAAATAAAAACAATATCATTAAAACCATTCTGAAAATAAAACACAAAAAATGATATTAGAACCACAATAATAGCTTCTATCCAAGAGAATAAATTCCTTGGAAAAAGCCTCACCACCAGCCCCGATAAAACTACTACTATTCCTATGATAATATCTATAGCTGTCATTTATTATTCCTCCTTTTTCATTTTTTAAGAGCTATTTATATTACAGCAAGAAAAATCAAATATGTCAATGTTTAAATATTATTTAAATCTTCTGCTTCAGAGAGGCTATATTTGCCAATTTTTATCCTTACTAAGTCCTTTAGAGTTGCTGGAATACCCAAAAGCTCGCCTATTTTTTCTGCTACTGCTCTTGCATAAGTTCCTTTGCTGCATTTCATTTCTATCCTTGCAATATAATAATCTCCATCTTTATAAGCGCCTAAAAGTTTTAAGTAAAAAATTTCCATCTCTTTAAACGGCGGGCTGATTTTAATTTGCTGGCGGGCGTATTTGTAAAGCGGCTTGCCATTTATTTTAATCGCAGAATACAAAGGAACTTGAAGCTTAATTTTTCCTTCTAATTTTTTTAAGACATTTTTTATAGTTTTTGTTTCAATTTTATACACCTTTCTCTTGGCTAGTATTTTTCCCTCTAAATCCCCTGTTTCTGTTTTTAAGCCGAAAAGAACATCCATTATATAAGTCTTTGGCAATAATTCAAATTCTTTTAATCTTTTTGTGGCATTGCCAATTCCAATAATTAAAAGCCCTGAGGCAGCAGGGTCAAGCGTGCCGCTATGGCCTATTTTTTTAATCCCTGTCTTTTTTCTTAAAATCCTAATAACATCAAATGAACTAATCCCTTTTGGCTTGTTAATTAATAAAATTTTATCCATTTCCCTTTCAGTGGCTCTACTAACCAAACGCAAATAATATAATTTGCCATTGTTATATATTGTTATATAACATAATAGCAGCAAAATACTATTAAAGGCAATAAAGCATTAAGCAAACACATATAATAAAATAACCAGCTAAAATGGCTGGTTATTTAAACAAATTTCTATTTAGCTAAAAAACAGAAATTTGGATATAATGCATTCCAATTTCAAACTCCTTTGCTCGCCTCCCCTCTTGGAAGAGGAAATCTAATGTCAAAAACAGTAACTTTTCTTAATTTATCTTTTTTCTCCCTAAACTTTCCCCCGAATGTCTTAATAACCTCAATTGCTTTTGCAAATTCATCTGCCGACTCCTGACCAAACTCTGCATTTAAAAACATATTGTCGCTTTTAGTAAATTTCGTGCCAGATTCAAGCCCATTGACGATAATAAAAATCTCTAAGCTGCTTTCTTTGTCCAAGACAAGAGTTTCAATATAAACATCTACCCTATGGCGGCTGCTTTTAATATCAGCTATTTTGGCAACTTCTCTCGCAATAGTCAAAAACGCATTTTTAAGCATAGCCTTGCCAGCAAAAATTTTTGCCTCGAAAGCCATCTTTACCTTTACCTTCATCCCCTTCTCCCTAAGCAACTCAACAACACTTTCAACAATCTCGTTAATGTCAACTACTACTGGCTTCTCCCCTTCTGAGCCATAAAGCAGCAAAAGAGAATTCAACTTTGACTCTAATTTTGTTGTATGCTCTGCGATTATTCTTGCTTGGTTAAGAGCTCTCTGGTTTGAACTGCAGGATTTTAAGAGCCGCCGGCTAAAGCCTCCTATCACCTGGAGAGGATTTCTCATTTCGTGAGCAATCGCGTTAGAAATTTCCTTAATAATCTCCATTGCCTCCCTTTCGTCCTTTTCCTCCTGGATTAAGTCTCTTTCAATAAGCAATTCAACCAAACTGCCAAGCAGTTTGCAAAAAACAATTTCTTCCGGAGCAAAATCTGTTTTTTCAAAAGCTGCCCCAATAAGCACTAATCCAGAGACTTCATTCCTCACAATCAAAGGCAAAACTAATAAATGGCCAATTTCTTCCCAGCCAGAAGGGGTGCCTGAAAACCACAGCTTATAATCATCATTGGTGTCTAAAATTAAATGGTCAGTTTCTTTGTCTAAAATAGCTTTCAGCCTGTTTAGAAAATCCGGCTTTATTTCAAAATTGTCCATAGCTTTATCAGGCGCCCAGGCTATCACTTGAATGTCTTCAAGCTGGGGAAATACCTTTAAAATAATGCATGCCCTTGCGTTCGGAATTACTTTTATTATCTGAACGCTCAAAAAATCCAACATTTCCTCAAGGCTGAAACTGCACATCTTGATTTCCGTTTCGATTAAAACTTCTAACTGAAGCCAGTTCAACTTTTTCAAAAGCTCAATTTCCATCATTTACCTCCTTTATTTTTATTTTTTAAAAAACTAATTTAAAAGTTACATCACTCACGATAAAAAATCAACAACTCTAAACTTTATACAATATATTTTATCTTCTAATATTTTAAAAAATAAATCCCACAATTTCTTGTGGGATTATTGCTTAGGGAAAATAACAATTTTATTTATTCACCGGAATCGCTGCTAGTGTCGGCTTCTCGAAGGCTATTGTCATAGCTTGCGCCATAGTTCGGGCCAACCGGCCCGCTGGCAATGCTTTGGCTCGCAGAAGAATCGTCTTGGTCAGAACTATCTGAGTCTGCTGCCGCATCCGCAGCGTCCTGGCCGTCGTAATAACCCTTGTCGTAGCCATCAACATAACCGTCGCCGTATCCGTCGTTATATCCGTCTCCATAGTAGCTTCCGCTGTTATCCCAATAGTCATAGTAAGTATAGTAAGCGTCTGTGTAGGCATAGCCATAACCCTTGAACCCGTTATCAAAACCGTCGCCGTATCCATCGTTATACCCGTCTTCATAGCCGTGTTGATAGCCTTGATGGTATTTCACTTGCGGGTACGCATACCAGTCTTTATCGCTTGATTTGCATCCAACCAGCCCGGCAAGCAAAAAAACAAATAAAAAACAAACTGCCAAACTAAGCCTTAATCCTCTCCCCTTTTTCATTATTATCACCTCCTATCTTTTCTTTTGTTATTTTTGACCAAATTTTTAAAAAACTTTTATCCTTATGTCCCTTATTCTTGCCAAAACTATTTATTTCCGGATGCTACTTTATAACTAATTTTATTCTAATTGTCAAGGAGCTAATTCTAAATCTTATTTTAATGCTGAATTTAAAAGAAATTTACTGCTTTGCCATTGACAAATACCATAATTATTGATATAATTGTGGCAGAAAATTAAAAAATAAATAAAGGAGGATATATATAATGAAAAAGATAGTAATAGCAGCAGTAGTCTTTTTTATCGGTATCGGTGTCGCCCTGCCATCCATGGCGAGGGCAGTAAACCCCTACGACCTAATGGCCATAGGAGATTCCGTCAGAGCCGTAGGCGAGACAATCGCCTACATAAAAAATGTCCGCCACGGCGGATATTACGGATACAACGGGTACGGCAGGTATGGCAGCTATAGGTACAACAGCGGATATTACCGACACAGATACTACCGGAAAGGATTCGGGTATGTCCCCGGACATGAGGGGGACCCGAACTACTTCAGGAACTATGCCCCCCGGTATAATGGTTATGGGGGGTACAGATACTACCGGAAAGGATTCGGGTATGTCCCCGGACACGAAGGGGACCCGAATTATTTCAGGAATTATGCCCCCCGGTGGTAACAACCACAGGGGGAAATAGGCCCAAACATCTTTTGGGCCCTTTTTTTTATTCAAATTAAAATAGAACAAAACAACATTATTACATTACTGCGCTGCTAAAGAACATAACAACTTTTTAAAACATTGACAAAAAAATTATTTTATTTTAAGCTGCAAAT
>JAGGTS010000060.1 GCA_021163625.1 bacterium
AAGATATGCTCAAGGAACAAAAAGTAGATATTTACATCCCTAAATTTAAATTTGAAACAAAATATTTCATGGCTAATACTCTAAAGAAAATGGGAATGCCAACCGCTTTTGGCCCTGGCGCTGATTTTTCAGGCATAAACGGAAAAGGTGGCATTTGGATTGACCAAGTAATTCATCAGGCATTTGTTGATGTGAACGAAGAGGGGACAGAAGCTGCGGCTGCAACTGCAGTAATGTTACGGGAAATGGTCCGGACAACCCCTGTGTTCCGAGCGGACCATCCTTTTATGTTCTTGATCCAGGAAAGAAAGAGTGGAAATATCTTATTTATGGGTAAAGTTGCTAATCCTGCAGCTTAATTTTTTACATTGAGCCATTCTTTTGGATACGAACTTACTTTTATCAAGTGAATTTAAACTTTTTTGGTTTTTAGACGGAACAGACGCCCTGCCCGCATTAGCGGGGCAGGGCATTAGCGCGAAGCGCCGATGAAAAAAATATAATCTCCTTTAAAGATAATCAGTTCGAAGCATATTCTATGGCTCCCCGCTCTATTTGTTCTCAAGCTTTTGTCAATAACCCTGCCTACCAAAAACCCGCCGAAAACGGATTGGTTTTTGCTTCTGAAATCTTCTACCTCACTTTTCTTATTTTGCTTTTGAAAACTTCCAGAAAGATAGCCATTTCTACAAAGGATGAATATTTTAAGAATTTGAAATCTCTATGGTGAATTCTTTCAAATTCTTTCGTGAAATATTTATTTTAAAAAATAAACCTTAAATTTGTTGCTTTATCCCATTTCTTTGTAAACTTCTGGGGTAACAAGCCATTTAATTAAATTAAGATTTAATCGGCCGAGTTCAGATGATATAGATAACCCATAAAAACCACTTCCAATTATTCCAATTTTCCCCTTAGCATAATATTGAACCGCATAGATAGTTCCTCCTTCTCGTTTTACTAATGGAACTACCGGTTCCTTAATCTCTAAAGCATATCCACCATCACACCAGATTTTTTCAACTCCCAAAGTCGCTGGATGTTCGGCTATCTCATTGGTCCATCCTTTTTTAATATATTGATTACTTCTACTAAATTTCACTCGGATATGAAATGATTGAAGGAGGTCGTTTAAAAAAGTGAAATCATCATGATATGTAGTAAGCATTGAGGGTCCTATTATTAATAAACTATTTCCGTCATTTAAGAAATTTTTTAATTCTTGTTTTTCATTAAGTAAAAAGGGTTGCAGTGGATCTTCTATAATAAGAAGATTGATATTTTTGAGAACCTGGGGTGAAAACGGTGACTCGATTGTTTTAGTTTTTATGCCATTCTTGTTAAGATATTTTACAAATTTAGCTTCGTCATAATATTTTTCCGCTTTCCATGCATCCTTATTTCGTATTCCGAAAAAAATGAAATGATATCCGTCTAGCCCAACCACAATTTGAGATTTTACAGAAATTGTTTTGGCAATGCTTACATCGGGTTTTCCACTAGTTTCTAAATATAAAGTATAATTGCCTGGCTTTAAACCATCTAATTTTACTTTGAACTCTATTAATTTTCCCGGTGGAATGGTAATATTGCTTGGGCTGATTTCACCAATAATTCCTCTCAGTGTAACATTTACATCTTTTGCTTCTTGACATTTTTCTTCGTTTTTAATCGAAAAGTTAAAAGAGTAGGCTTTATAAGCTGTGACTTCTATCTCTGACGGGGCAGAAATAGTTAATTTTGGAGCCGGAACCGTTGGTTCTTCTGTTGTTTCTGGTTTTTCAGGGACTAATGATTTCTGGGATACTATTAATTTATTATAAGCAAGGAATCCACCTGATAAGACAGCTATTGCTATAAGAGTGACGAGTAAGGCTTTTGTTTGTTTTATCATAATCTTTTCTTTATTTATTATTTTAGATAATTTTTTTCAGATTTTTTCAAAACCGATTATCCCATTTCTTCACAAATTTCTGGGGCAGCTAACCATTTGATGAGATTAAGATATAATTTTTGACATTGATAACAACTATCACCGTATTTTAACACAGATTCACTTCCGATTACTCCAATTTTCCCTTTAGCATAATATTGAACCGCATAGATAGTTTCTCCGCCATTCAGCCTTACCAATGGAATCATTGGAGGCTTTATGTCTAAAGTATAGTAACCACCATATAGAATTTGCTCAATTCCTGAAGTAAGCGGATGCTTGGTTATCTTATTGGTCCATTCTTCAGGTTTTTCTTTCATTCCAAAGTATCCAGGCGCATACCAGCCTTCATGCCTACGATTAATTTTCACATTAAGGTGAAGGAATTCAATAAGATCATTTAGATTGGCAAGGCCAATTTCCTTATAATCGGGCGCTACTAATAGTAATCCGCCACCATTATCTAAAAAATTTTTTAATTCTTGCTTTTCATTAAATGAAAAAGGGGACAGATCTTGAGATAACACAATCATAACATTAATCTTTCCAAGAAATTTTGATGAGAGGGGAGAGTCGGTTATTTCACTTTTTATATCATTTCTATCAAGGAATTTTACCATTTCGTAATCTTCTATAATTTCGTAATACTTCTTCTCTTGTTTAGCAGCTTCCCTTTTCCAGATTTGAAGAAGATTAGAATGATAATATCCTAAACCTACCACAATTTGGGATTTTAAAGGAATTGTTTTGTTGATGCTGATATCTGGCTTACTTTGTATTTTTAAATATAAATTATAATTTCCTGGTTCTAACTTATCCAATTTTACTTTGAAAGTTTGCGATTCACCGGGGGCAATACTAATATTATTTGGAGTTACTGAAATCGGAGTTTCTTCTAAACTCAAGGCAATATTTACATCTTTTGCTTCTGGGTATCCCTTTTCATTTTCAATCGAAAAATTGAAAGAAGAGGTTTTATATGCCGGTACTTCTAATTTTTGGGGAATAGAAAAACTTAATTTAGGAGAAATTTTTTCTGTGGAAGATATTGGTTCTTTTGGTTTTTGGGGGATCGTTTCTTTTGGAGCCGTCGGTTTTTCTGAAATCAATAATTTGTTATAAAGAAAGAATGCCCCGACTAAGATAGCCACTGCTACAAAAACACCAATTAAGATTTTTATCTGTTTTGACATATATTAATTCTAGTGAAAAATTTTTCTCTAATCGGGTTTAAAAAATTGTTTAATTGACATATATTTTTATTCTACCAAATAAATCATTTATAATCTATCTTAGCTATCCACTATCATCCCTGGGAAATTACCCAGTAACTATTTTTTATGGCACTCCAGAAGATAAGCTACCTGATGGCACACCTTTAGAATATGGAGCGTTTAATGATTTAATTAACAACCATGCTAAAGAGGAAATTAACTATATCAAAGAAATACTAAAGACAAATTTAAATATAAAATTTTAAAGTTCGTATAAAAATAGAGCCAAACTAAAAATAACATCTCTAATGCCTTCATATTAAACACCTTTTACCACAAGTTCTGTTACAAATTCTGTTTAAGTCTGCTATTTGCTTTTAGTGAGAGTAGGAGTGGCAGGACTGTCAGGAGCAATAAGAAAAAGAATAGAGTAAATCAATTCTTTTTGTTATTGTATTTTCAAACCTCAAATGTATTGTGCAAAAATTGTTTAAGAGGAGGAGCCAGATTGTATGTTGTTGTTCTGCCGCCTCGCAAAAGAGGCGATTTTTTGGTAGAATAAAAATATATGTCAATTAAACAATTTTTTAAACCTGATCGGAGAAAAATTTTTCTTCTTTTTATATTGTTAATTATTGCCTA
>JAGGTS010000066.1 GCA_021163625.1 bacterium
TGGACTCCCAAAAAAGATATTTTGTTCCCCCAATCTAATAGAAATTAGGTACAGGGCTTATTTTATGATATATATTTTTATATCTTTAAGTCAATACCCAATCTTATGGTAAACAAAAAAACTAAAATAGTATAAGCTGAGGGAGCTTTGTGATTACCAGCCTTGTGCTTACCCTCTTGTGCTTACCCTCTTGTGCTTACCCTTTTCTTGCGCTTGTCCTTGGTAAGCGCACATCCTGAGCAACTTATTTTTCAGAGATGGAGCCGCTGGGAAAAACCCGAATTCCTAAATCCGAAACCCGAAAAAATACCAAATTTCCAATGACCAAATATTTTTATTATTGGTCATTGGTCATTTTTTCGTCATTCGTCATTCGGGTTTCGTCATTTACAAACTATTTTGATTTGTAATTTGTAATTTAGAATTTGTTTAGAGTTTAGAATTTAGAATTTGACACAAGGTATGGAAT
Source organism: bacterium (assembly GCA_021163625.1). Taxonomy (GTDB): domain Bacteria; phylum Patescibacteriota; class Minisyncoccia; order Minisyncoccales; family CG1-02-41-26; genus JAGGTS01. Next base: position 470 of record JAGGTS010000066.1, read on the forward strand.
TTATAGTTTGCTCGTGGTATGAAATTTCTAAATTGTTTTAGGCACATACTTTTGGCGGTTTTTTATTTAAGGTATTTTAATATATTCGGCCAAATATTCATTTTGTTAATCTTTGTTATACTTCATCCACAAACCTGATTCATCTACAAACCTCATCACCAAGAACTCTCTCCTTAGGTAGGCAAAAGTTGGGGGAACGCGAAGGGAAAAATTTTTGCCTGTCTGTTCTGTCACGTGAAGGGCGGCTGTGGGGGTACAGAGGCATATCCCACGTTAGCGGAAAGGAAAGCAGAATCTTTTTCTCTCCTTAATTGGGAAAAGTTTTTCAGAGAACGTGCGCAGAAAAGCAAGGGAAAAAATCGTTTTGCCCACCATTAGACGAATGCCACCGTGAGGCGAGTTTGGCGTGCTCCCGTGCTAGTTAGTTAAGGTTCTCGTTAAAAAAATGTTCGAATTTTGTCCAAAAGACACCGCCAATATTTTCAATATTTTTTATTTTATTTAATTTTGCAGTAGTTAACAGTTTAAAATCTAAAGAAGCTGCTTTCAAAAATCCCAATAATTAGACAGTATTCTCTTTAGTTTCCCTATTCTTTGATGATATTCTTTTTTTGCGGATTGGTTAGAAGCAGTTTCTTTTTCTTTAAATTTTATTTTTTCTTTGTTTACCCCGGCAATAAAATTATAGATACATTTTGGTAAATAATCTAAATTATATCCTCCTTCGAGAATAGCAAAGATTTTGTCGAAATTTTCTGCTAAAAGTCTGCCTATTTTGTAAAAGGAATTTAGACTGAAATTTAAATCAAGGAGGGGATCAGAATGATGGCCGTCAAACCCTGCAGAAACTCCAACTATATCTGGTTTGAATTGCTTCATTATAGAAAGAGAATCTAAAAAAGCTCTTGAAAATAAATCGTCTCCGCTTTCTGGGGGCAAGGGAATATTAATATTATATCCTATTCCTTCTCCCTTGCCTATTTCATCAACCCAACCCTTTTCCGGGTAAGCAGGAAACTGATGTAATGAAACATATAACACTTTATTAGTTTCATAAAAGATTTTTGAGGTTCCATTACCAAAATGTCCGTCAAAATCTAAAATTAAAACTCTTTTGTTTTCATTAATTAATTTTTGTGTAGCTATAGCAATATTATTAAATATACAAAATCCCTGAGGAGGGCCGTTCCTTTTTGCATGATGTCCAGGCGGTCTTACTAGAGCAAAATCTCCTCTTTCAGTTGCTAAAACAGAGGCTCCCGCTGCATAACAAGCAACCCTATAGCTTTCTCTACAAAGTGGTGTTTCTCCGATTATTAAACCTCCTCCTTGGCACCACTTCTTAACTTTCTCAATATATTCCAAAGTATGGACTAATTTTAAATATTTTTCTCCATTTAAAACCTCGCTTTCTTGAAGCGTACTAAAAGCTAATAATCTTTTTGGGCTTTCAGGGTGATCTCCGGTTTTATGCTCCAAAAATACTTTGTTGTAGATTAGGTCCATTTTCTTAATTCTTCTTAATTCTAACAGAATAATTTTCAACTATAAAGTTAAATAATAATGGGGCTGGTTATACAATCCAGCCCCTTGGATTTGAGCAGCTTAATCGAGAAAGATAAGCCATTCATCGTCGGAAGCGAGGGTATTCCGCCTTCCTCCGGCTAACCCTCTTTCTTCCCCGATCAATGCTCGAATGACCGGGGTTGTCAGCCTTCTCGTGGCTAATCCCTTTCAGGCTTAGTTTTTGAAAACCTTGACGAGTCAACTGACTCTTCCTTGTTTGAGCTGCTCCCGAGATATTTACAGACCCTTTTAACATAGTTACCCTCCTTTCTTATAGATTATAAAACTTATCGATATTGTTCTAAGGTACTGCGAACAGTCGTATACATATGCTCAAATAGCTTTTTCCTTCCTTCGCAATAGAAATCTTTTTGAAAAAGATCTCCTGTGTAAAGATAAGCAGTGTGAGGACATCCTCCATTGCAGATCTCGAACCACTTACAGTTTTGACATTTAAAATTCACAGTGTCGCAGCAATATTATGATAATGTTATACTTGAGCAATTTAGAAATGTCATAGTTGGGCAGTTGTGCTTACCCTTGGCAAGCACACATCCTGAGCAACTTATTTCTCAGAGATGGAGTCGCTGGGAAAAACCCGAATTCCTAAATCCGAAACCCGAAAAAATACCAAATTCCCAATGACCAAGTATTTTTATTATTGGTCATTGGTCATTTTTTCGTCATTCGTCATTCGGGTTTCGTCATTTACAAACTATTTTGATTTGTGATTTGTAATTTGGAATTTGTTTAGAATTTAGGATTTAGGATTTCTACCAACGAGTCCGGGTCTCGTTGATATTATTTAACGCTTTTCTGCTTTTAATAGCCTTACAAATTTACCAAAGAAAAAATATTCTTCAAAATTGCAAAACCCTTTTTGGGACAATATCTCTTTCCAGTCCCTTTTTATAAAGTCAAAAGCATAAGGGCATTCTATAAGTTTAAAAATATTCCTTTGAAAAAAACCAACACTATCTAATGAAAATTCATTATAGTCTAAAATAAAAAACTCACCCTTGCTTTCAAGGGCCTTAAAAGCATTGTCTATAATTGCCTCTCTTGCTTTTTGGCAAAATCCGTGAAGGACAAAAGAAATGAAAACCTTATTAAATTCCTCTTTGTAAGGCATTGGCTTGTCAATTCTCTGGTTAAAAACATAAGCATTCTTAATGTTTCTACATTTTTTCTTAAATTGATTTATCATTTCATCTGAAATGTCAATTCCAACTATCTTTCCCCTGCCAGAAAGGCGTTTTGCCATTAAGCAATCATTTCTTCCCGTGCCGGAACCAAAATCAAGAATTTTGTCTTCTGGCTTTATTGCTATAAGGCTGACAGCTTTTTCAATGAAAGACGGATACAAACCGAAAGTTATCAAATCCATCAGCAAATCGTAATGCCTGGCAGAAAACCCACTGACCTCAACTCTTGGTTTTGGTTTTGGTTTTGGTTTTGATAAATGAGCCATATTTTAAATTTAATCGCCAAGCATTTCGGCGATAGTTGTCAAATTTTTCTGTCAGTTAAAAATTAGATTAAAAATTAGAGGACAATAACCGCTTGGTCATCTTTTATGTAAAATCCTCCTTTTTGAATTTCAACAAATTTCTTTGAGCCATCGGCTAATTCTAAGGCAATCTGCCCTTTCTTAAGAAGGATAAAAGCTTCTGCGTGAGACGGCAAAATTTGCGCCTGTCCATGCCAAGCAGGAAGAGTAATGCTTTTTAATTCCTTAAAAAATTTAGCTTTTGTTGGAGAAATAATTTTGCAATCAAGCATATTTTATTTTTTTATATCCTTTAAAGAGCCTATCATATACAAAGATTCCAAGTCTATATCGTCAAATTCACCATTTAAAATCCTTTCGCATCCATCAAGCGCTTCATCCAAAGTGACATAAACTCCTTCTTTGTTGCTAAATGCTTGGGCAACAAAAAGCGGCTGGGTCAAAAATCTCTGCAGCCTTTCTGCCCGTTTTGCCACAATCCTATCGGCGCGCGACAGTTCATCAACGCCCAAAATGGAAATGATATGCGACAGCTCCTGATATTTCTGAAAAGTCTTCCTAATTCTTGCAGCAATTTCGTAATGCCTTTGGCCAATAATGTCCTTATCTAAACTTACAGAATGGGAGCGCAGAATATCCACTGCAGGATATATGCCTTTCTGGGCAACCTGTCTTGAAAGAACTAAAGAAGCGTCTAAATGCGAAAAAATAGCGGTAACGGCAGGGTCAGTCAAATCGTCAGCAGGAACATAAACTGCCTGGACAGAAGTAATTGAGCCGTTTGAGTTTGCGGAGATTCTTTCTTCAAGCTCTGCCAAGTCGCTTTCAAGCGTCGCCTGATAGCCTAATTCAGACGGAACTTTTCCTAAAATAGCACCAATTTCCATACCAGCCATTGCATAACGGAAAATATTGTCAATAAAGAAAAGGATATTCTTCTTTTTTGTGTCACGCAAAAATTCTGCCGCCCTGACAGCGGAAAGGCCTATCCTCGCCCTTATGCCGGGCGGCTTATCCATTTCGCCAAAATAAAGGGCGGTGTTTTGCAAAACCCCCAATGATTTGAGCGTTCTATATAAATCATTGCCCTCGCGGATGCGTTCACCAATGCCGGCGAAAACAGAATAGCCAAGATTTTTTAAAGAAATATTATGGATAAGCTCTGCTATTAAGACAGTCTTCCCAACGCCCGCTCCCCCGAATAAACCTATTTTGTCACCAAATCGAAAAGGAGTTAAGACATCAATAATCTTTATGCCTGTCTCCAAAATCTTAGGCCCTGACGAAAAAATGTGCGGTTTTTCCTCGCTTTTTTCAAAAATAGGAAATTTTACGCCGCTGAAGGGAAGATTGTCAATCGGGTTGCCAAAAACGTCAAACATTCTTGAAAGTATCTTTTCGCTTAGAGAAACAGAAATTTGTTCATTTGTATTTACAACCTTATCTCCTCGAGCCACATTTTTTTCCAAAGAAGACAAGAAAATTGCCCTGACTATTTTTGAATCTTCTTGCTCGACAACTTCAAGCAAGAAATCTTTGTCTTTGCCTTTGAGCAGAACATGGGCAGAAGGAAGGTTGTCTTCAAAAAAAACTTGGGCAACCCCTCCTCTTGCGGAGACAACCACCCCCAGAGAATTATTATCCTTTATTTTTCCTTCTCTTTTTTCCATAAAATCTTTTATTAATTATAATAATTTATGAACCGCAAAACTTTCAAGCTGCCTTTGGGTGATAACTCTACGGCGTTGCTTAAAGTATGCAAGCATTAAGTTGCGAATCATTTTTTCTGTATCTTTTGATGCCTGCTCCATAGCAACTGTTCTCGCAGAAAGTTCTGACAATTTTGCTTCCATTATTATCCTGTAAAAAATTGTCTCCACATATTTTTGGAAAAACCAATTGAAAATTTCTTTTTTTGCCGGCTCAAACACCGGAAATCCAAAGTCCTTTTCTTTAAAAGACTCACGCCCCTTGTCATTATTTGCTCTGATCTCAACCGCAGAATTATTGTCTTCTTTTAAGTTAAAGTTAAAAGGCAAAAACGGCAATAAGACAGGCTTCTGCTCTGCCAATGAAATAAATTTAGAATAAATGATGTCTATTTTGGGAAAATTCCTCCGTTTAAACTCGCTAAAAACATAAGCTGTCGTCTGTTGGACATCTTGGTCTATAAAATGAGTCGCAGGAAGAGGAAATGAACGTTCTACCTCTATTTTTTCCTGAGTTAAATACTTCTCCCCTTTTTTGCCGAAAACTATGACAAAGCTGTATTTATAGTTTTTATTTTGTTCTAAGAAAAAAGTTGTCAGATTATGGTAAAGCCCGCCAACCAATCCATTGTCGCCTGCTATTATAATAACCCCTCTCTTTCCTGTTTCTGTCCTTGAAAGAAGCGGCTTTGATTTTGAAGAATAAAACAAAGAAAACCTCCGCATTAGCTTTTCTATCTCAAAGGTATACAGCCTAAGGTTTTCCACCTCCTGTTTTAAAAAATGTATATAAGAAGCAGCTATTTTCTCCACTGTCTTCACCGTCTCTAAAACATCAGTAAAAGCATCCACTTTATTTTTGTACTCAGCATAGGTTTTCATAGGTTATAAATTCATTTTTGGAAAAACTCATTTTTAAAGTCAGCCGCAATACTTTTAATCTTCTCTTTTGTTTTTTCATCAAAGTCGCCTTGCCTTATTGATTGCAAAAAGTAGTTATATCTCGTTCTTATTAAGTCTAAAAGCAATTTTTCAGAAGAAACCCACTTTTGCTTTTCAACATCGTCGAAAAGGCCCTCTTGGGTAAGGTAAAACAAAATCACCTGCTCTTCCCAGCGGATATTATCATGCTTGTCTTGCTTTAACAGTTCTAAAATCAGCTCCCCGCGCTCAATTCTTTTTCTGCTTTCCTTGCTCACTACTGTCTCTAATTGGGTAAGCTTTTGCAGCTCTTTATGCTGGGCCAATGCCAATCTGATTCCTTTTGTCGCTTCTTTCAATAAAGGAGGCTGGGCTTGGGAACCCACGCGCGAGACAGACAAGCCAATGTTTATAGCCGGCAAAAACCCTTTTTGGTAAAGCCCTCTTTCCAAGTAAATTTGGCCGTCAGTTATGGAAATGATATTGGTTGGAATAAAAGAAGCAATATCCCCTTCAAGCGTTTCAACAATCGGAATCGCGCTTAAAGACCCTCCGCCTTTTTTATCGGAAAGTTTTGCCGCCCGCTCTAAAAGATGGGCATGCAAAGAAAATATATCTCCCGGATAGGTTTCTCTTCCGGGCGCCCTCTTAAATAAAAGAGAAACATCTCTATAAACCTTTGCATGCTTTGAAAGGTCGTCATATATCACCAAAGCGTCTTTCCCATTGTCACGAAAGTATTCGCCTATCCTACAACCAATAAAAGGAGCTAAATATTGCTGGGCAAAAGAATCGCTAGCTGTTGCCGCCACTATAGTGGTGTATGAAAAAGTTTGATGTTCTTTAAATAAAGAAATAATTTCTTGAAGTTGGCGTTCTTTCTGCCCGCAAATAACATAAACGCAATAAACTGGCGGACGCGCTTCCTTTTGGTTTAAAACCACATCAAGGGCAATTGTGCTTTTTCCAAGCTTTCTGTCTCCTATGACAAGCTCTCGCTGGCCGCGGCCCAGCGGCAACATCGTGTCAATCATTTTTATTCCCGTTGACAA
>JAGGTS010000024.1 GCA_021163625.1 bacterium
TACTGGAGAAAATGAAAAATTTACCCCAGCAGACAAAGGACAGGCTAAATCTTAAGGAGTCAAATTTCCCTTATCTTTATAAGGCAGTCGGATGTAAAAATTGCAATTTTAAAGGCTTTAAGGGCAGGCAGGGGATATTTGAAGTGCTAAAAATGACTGACAGCTTTGCCAGCCAACTTTCAAAATCACTTAACAGGGAGCAGATATTAAAGGAGGCGCGCAAACAAGGAATGATTTCTATGCTTGAAGACGGAATTATGAAAGCCTTGGAGGGGAAAACAACATTGGAAGAGGTAATGAGAGTTGCAGAAGAAAGGTAAATATAAAATTAATTTTAAAATGGATTTTAACATTAAAAATTATCAAGTGAGGATTAGAAAGTTATTGAAGATTGCTGTTGATGCAAACGCTTCTGACTTGCATATTTCCTGCGGACATAAGCCTATTTTAAGGGTTACCAGAACTTTGGTTGATATTAGTTCAGAAAAAGTTATAAAACCAGAAGACTCACAGGGCCTTGCTTTTGCCTTGATGACAGAGGACCAGAGAAATAAATTTTTAAAAGAAAAAGAAATTGATTTTGCTTATGATTTTGAAAACGGAGTAAGGTTTAGAGTAAATGTTTTTTTCCAAAGCAAGAAAGTAAGCATAGCTTTCCGTTTAATTCCTCGCCAGATAAAAACAATTGAGCAGTTGAATCTTCCGGAAGTTTTACATAAATTTACTCAAGTAAAGCAGGGTTTTGTTTTAGTGGTTGGCGCTACTTCGCAAGGCAAATCAACGACCTTAGCAGCCTTAATCGATGAAATAAACCATACAAGGCGCGAGCATATAATTACTATTGAAGACCCTATTGAGTATGTCTTTGACGATGACAAATGCGTTATTGACCAAAGGGAGGTTGGGCAGGACACCATAAATTTTGCAAGGGCTTTGCGCTCTGTTCTTCGTGAAGACCCAGATGTTATTATGGTTGGAGAAATGAGGGACCTGGAAACGATTTCAACAGCCATAACCGCTGCTGAAACGGGGCATTTAGTTTTTGCCACTCTGCATACGAATTCGGCAAGTCAGACAATCCACCGCATTATAGACGTATTTCCGTCACATCAGCAAAATCAAATAAGGGCTCAGTTAACAGGATCTTTATATGGGATTGTTTCCCAGAGGCTTCTTCCTCGCAGAGGGGAAGGATTTATCCCTGCTTGCGAGGTGATGTTTTCAACCCCTGGAATATCAAACCTGATAAGAGAAAATAAGATTCATGAAATCCCTTCAATAATTGAAACATCAGCTGACCGAGGAATGATTCCTTTAAATAAATCTTTAACCGATTTAGTCTTGCGAAAAGAAATTGATAAAGACATTGCCCTAAGATACAGCAACAATCAAGATGATTTGAAGGCAAGGCTTAAAGAATTATGAAATTTTTTTATAAAGCGAGATTAAAAGAAGGCAGGCTTCAGACAGGCGTTGTTGAAGCCTCCTCCAAAAAAGATGCTTTGGCCATTTTAGAAAAGCACGGCTTTTATGTTACCTCTTTGCAGGCCGAGAGAGAAATTAGCCTATTGAAGAAAAATATTGTTTTACGGAAAAAGGTTTCATTGAAAGACATTGTTTTTTTTACCCGCCAACTTGCGGTAATGCTTGAAGCGGGAATTCCCACTAATGAAGCCTTGACTGCCCAGGTTGCTCAGATTGAAAATCCTGTTTTTAGCGAAAAAGTAATGGAAACAGCCAGAGCAGTAAAGGCAGGGGCAATGTTAAGCCAAGGTTTTTCTTTGCACCCGAAAGTTTTTAATAATTTTTATACAAGCGTTATAAGGTCTGGGGAAGCGACAGGAAAAGTTGCCGATTCTCTTAGTTATCTTGCAGACCACCTTGAAAGAGAATATGAGTTAAGACGGAAAATTATCAGCGCAATGACCTACCCCGCATTTATTATTGGCGTTCTTATTGCAGTGGTTTTTCTTGCTTCTTTCTTTATTATCCCAAAGCTCGTAGATGTGCTAAAAAGTTTCAACACAAAGCTTCCTTACTCAACAAAGATATTGGTCAGTATGTCAGATTTTATTCAAAGGGGCGGATGGGTGCCTATTATTTTATTTTTTGTTTTAATCATTTTGACTCCTTTTGCTTTAAAGCGTACTCCGCAGACAAGCGGGTTCTATGACAGAACAATTTTGAAGATGCCAATAATAGGAGAATTTACAAAAAAAATTCAGATTGTAAGAATGTCTGAAAATATCTCTATCTTGATTTCATCAGGATTGCCCATTACTCAGGCTTTGAGCATTACAAAGAATATTTTGAGCAACAGCGTTTATAAAGATATTCTTGACCATGCAGAGAAAGAGGTTGCAAGGGGAGAAAAGCTTAGCGATGTTTTTGCAAGGTATCCGGGACAAATTCCCCCCTTTGTCTGGCAAATGGCTTCAACAGGCGAGGAAGCAGGCAAACTTGACCAAATGCTCCTAAAAGTTGTTGAATTTTACCGAAAAGAAATAGAAAGAACGACAGAAAGCCTTTCTTCCATAATAGAGCCAATTTTAATTGTTTTTATCGGAGTTGTTGTTGGAGCTATGGCTATTTCAATTTTTATTCCTTTGTTTGGAGCAGGTTTTAGCGGAATGTAAATGCGGCTTTGCTTGACTTTTAAATTGTGCTATAATTATAGTGGTTGCCTAAAGATTGTAAAAATAGTATAGTAAAAAGAGAATTAAAAAAGGTCGGCTTTAAAAAATAAAATATATCTATGAGAAAAGGTTTTACTTTAATTGAGTTATTAATCGTTATTGCGATTATTGCAATTCTGGCTTCGGTAGTTTTGGCAACTTATCCTAATGCCAGAAACAAAGCCCATGATTCAAGAATTATTTCTGCAATTGCCCAGGCAAGAGCGATAATGTCTTATGCTGGCGCCGACGGCAAATACGACCAGTTTGAAA
>JAGGTS010000048.1 GCA_021163625.1 bacterium
ATAACAACTCTTTCCACCCAGAAGACAGAATTGACTGGAAAAAGAAAAAACAGCTTTTGAAAATGGCAGAAATCTACCTTGCCAAAAACAGAATCCCATTTGATTCCCCTTATAGAATTGATATCATCGCTATCGAATTCGACAACAGCGGTTATAAAACGAAAATCAGGCATTACAAAAACGCCCTTGAAGACAGTTATTGACATAAAATTTATTTTTGTTAAATTGGATTAAAGGTCGTTCAAGGCGGCCTTTAATCTATAAAAATACGCTAAATTAGATATATGGACTTAAAAACATTAGGACTGGCGATAATTGAAATTGCCGAAAAAAGAGGAATTCCCAAGGAAAAAGTTGTTGAGGTAATTTCAGACGCAATCGCTTCTGCTTACAAAAAAGAGTATGGGAAAAAGAAAGAAAAGATTATTGCAAACTTTGATGTAAATACAGGCAAACTTAAGTTTTGGCAGGTAAAGTTAGTTGTCCCAAAGGATATGCTTTTATCGGAAAAAGAAATAGAGAGCTTAAAAGAAAAAAAGGCTTCAAAAAAGCAGCTGGCCGGCGAAAGCGAAACCGAAACAAAAATTAGGTTTAATCCAGACAGGCACATTTTGCTCGAAGAGGCAAAAAAGATTAAGCCGAAAATAAAACCGGGGGAAGAAATAAAAATAGCCCTGGAAACAAAAAAGGACTTTGGAAGAATTGCAACCCAAACAGCTAAACAAGTGATTCTTCAAAAAATAAAAGAGGTTGAGAAAGAAGAGATATTCAAGGAATATAAGGAAAAAGAAGGTGAAGTTGTCTCAGGGATAGTCCAACGGATAGAACCAAGCGCTGTTTTTTTAGATATCGGGAGAACATCGGGCATCTTGCCAAAGAAGGAGCAAATACCAGGAGAACATTACAGGGTTGGCCAAAGGTTAAAGCTTTATGTTTTAGAGGCGCAGTTTACGCCAAAAGGAGCGCAAATACTGCTTTCAAGAATTTATCCAAAGTTTGTCTCAAAACTTTTTGAGCTTGAAGTGCCTGAAATATCGGCAGGGCAAGTTGTTATAAAATCTATCGCAAGAGAGGCTGGTTCGCGAACAAAAATTGCTGTTGCCCAAACAGAGGAAGGCATTGACCCTGTTGGCTCTTTAATAGGTCAAAGGGGAACAAGGATTTTAGTTGTGACCAATGAGCTAAACGGAGAAAAAATTGACATCATTGAATGGGATGAAAAACCAGAAATTTATATTGCAAATGCCCTGTCCCCCGCAAAAGTTTTAGAAGTTAAAATTATGCCAAAAAATAAAGCGTTGGTTACTGTCCCTCAAGACCAGCTTTCATTAGCAATTGGGAAAAACGGACAAAACGTAAGATTGGCAGCAAAATTAACCGGATGGAAAATAGATGTTAGCCCCATCGGGAATTCGCAGCCTGCGGCAGAAACAAACGAGGCAAACAAAGATTCTAAAAACGAAGAAGAAACTGACTCTACTAGTGATAGCAGTAATAGCAAAGAAGGGTAAAGTAAATAAAAATTTGATTTTTTATGGCTTCTAAAATTCTCTCGGCTGCCCTAAAAGGTATTTCAGCCCAAATTATTGAAGTTGAAATGGCCGTTACAAGCGGGCTAAGAGCGTTCAACATAGTAGGCTTGCCAGACAAAGCTATTGAAGAAGCAAAGGAAAGAGTAAATGCTTCTATAAAAAGCATAAAACTTTCCCCTCCGATTAACCAAACAAAAAGAGTTTTAGTAAATCTGGCGCCAGCTGATTTAAAAAAAGAAGGCAGCTTTTATGATTTGCCAATCGCCCTTGCTTTCTTGCTTGCAAGCAAACAAGCGCAGTTTGACCCAAAGGGAAAAATAATTTTAGGAGAGCTTGCTTTAGACGGCCGATTAAGGCCAATTAAAGGAGCTCTTTTGTTTTCTCTCTTAGCCAGAGAGAGGGAAATTAAAGAAATTATCCTGCCAAAAGAGAACGCAAAAGAAGCAGCGCTTGTTAATCTTTTGGACAAAACACCAAAGATAAAAGTTGTCGGTATAAATGATTTGAAACAGGCAATCTCTTATTTGGAAGGGAGAGCAAAGATTGAAGAAACAAAAATAGAAATAAGCCAATCCGGATTGCCTATCCAAAATTTCGAAGTAGACATTGGTTGGATAAAAGGGCAGAATTACGCAAAAAGGGCAATTGAAATCGCCGCAGCAGGTGGCCATAATGTTATGCTCCAAGGCCCTCCGGGAACAGGGAAAACACTGCTTGCAAAAGCTGCCGCTTCTGTCCTGCCAAAATTAAGCCTTGAGGAAGCTTTAGAACTAACAAAGATTTATAGTGCCTGCGGCCTTTTGCCAAAAGATAGGCCTATTTTATCGCAAAGGCCGTTCAGAGCTCCGCATCATAGTTCATCAGAAGCAGCTTTAATCGGCGGAGGGAGTCCTCCAAAGCCAGGGGAAATAACTTTAGCCCATCGCGGTATTTTATTTTTGGACGAATTCCCAGAGTTTCACCGTGATGTTCTGGAAAGCCTGCGTCAACCTCTTGAAGAAGGAGAAATCACTATTTTAAGAGCAAAACACAGCCTAAAATTTCCTGCAAAGTTTACCTTGATTGCTGCTGCAAACCCTTGTCCTTGCGGGCATTTAAACGACCCTGAAGTAGAATGCACCTGCACTGTCTCCCAAATTGCCGCTTATAGGAGAAAACTTTCGAGCCCCTTAATGGACAGAATTGATATTTTTGTCTGGGTTCCATCTTTAAAATATGAGGAATTAGTTTCGCCCGAGAAAGAAAGCCTAAGTGAAAAAATTAGAAGCAATGTGGAAAAAGCAAGGGAAATACAAAGGGAGAGACTCCTGAAAGACAGTAGCCTAAATGGCTATAAAAAAGAACTAACCCAAAGCTATACAAATTCTGAAATGAAAATCCCACAAATAAAAAAATATTGTCAGGTTGACAATAAATCGCAAACGCTCTTAAAAAAATTTGTTAACTCGGGGAAAATGTCCGCAAGAGGCTACCACCGAGCCTTAAAAACAGCAAGGACAATAGCTGACCTTGAAGGAAAAGAGCATATTTCTTTTGAGAATGTTTCTGAAGCTTTAATGTATCAAAACAAAGAAGATAATTTTATTTAAAAGCCCGTGTGCCTATCAATCCGCAGGCAAACTCATCATTATCATATTAGACAAATCATTGATAAATTCGCCGGGCAATATATTTTAAATTATTTTTTCAAAAGTTCTGTTCCAAGAGGATATTTTGCGAAAGGATTTTTAGCAAACCTTACATCAAAATGGACATGGCATCCGGCAGGCCCCGAAGGGACAGTATAGCCGGTATGTCCGACATAGCCGATGACTTGTCCCCGGTACACCTTTTCCCCAGAGCTAACCGCAATTTTTGCAAGATGCCCATAATAAGTTATAACTCCGTTTGGATGCAAAATCCTAACATAATTGCCACCAAGATTTGTGTAGCCAATCCGTTGGACAGTGCCGGCAGCGGCAGAAAAAACAGGTTCGCCGCACTTGCCATTGGAAAAATCCACTGCGTTAAACCAATGAAGCTCTTGCGTAATTCTGCAAGGAGCAGGAATAGGGCAAATAAAATAACTATTTGCTACCGGGACTAAATTATAATTTTGGGCAAATTTTGGCTTTTCAGCTCCTGGGATAACCAAGATGTCGCCGATAAATATTTTTCCGTCTTCAACATTATTAAATTCTGCTATATCTTCCTCGCTTACTTGATAAATTTTTGCAAGGCCGCTTAAGGTGTCGCCTTTTTGAACAATATGCATCACCCCAGAAACGGGTAAAATAATTAATTTCTGGCCAGGTTGTATAAGGGAACCATAAGACAGGTTATTGGCCCAAAGAATTGTCTCCAAGCTTATATTAAACTTCTTAGCTATGCTGGAAAGAGCATCGCCTCGCTTGACAAAATATTGGATAATTTCTCTTCTGTTAGTAGAAGTTTCTCCTAAGGCAGCAAGAGTTTTCCCTGAAACTAAAAACGGAGGAGCGTTTTGTTCTAACGTATCTCCGTCTATTATGCTAAGGTCCGGCTCCGCGAGCTTGATGTTCTGCTTTAAATATTGGCTTTCATCAAAAGCATTTCCCTGTTTTTGGTATAATAAAAAATTTTTGCTGCTTGAAGCAAAAAATAGAATAATGGCTATAAGGCAGAACGCAGACAGTGCACCCCAGAAGGTCAAATTTTTAGGCAAACCCATATGTTCTAACTTGCTATATTTAGGTATTTTCTTCTCCGTTCTCTGTTCCTATTATAAAAGGTAGACAAAACAAAAACAAATGTCAAGGCTTTGCGTTTGACAAATTAAAACCTGACCAAGAGCTTATTGTTTTTGAAATATATTTCTCAAAGATATTCCAAGGCGCTTGAAATAAAATGGCCGCCAAATTAGGTTAAAATTAAAAATTTCAACTTTTATTACAAAAATAACAAGCTGCAAGCCCAATAATATGGTTAATTGCCAGTTTATTTAGATGTCAAAAAAAATTAGGAAGAGCCAGCTCGCTGGAAATGGCAAGGCCAATCTTTTTTTTAGCTTAACGGCACTATTGCTTTCTGCAAGCATATTCA
>JAGGTS010000067.1 GCA_021163625.1 bacterium
TCTTTTTTTCCGGTGGATAAATTGTCAATCACCGCTACCCGCCAGCCTTGCTTTATTAACTCGTCTACCAAGTGGCTGCCTATGAACCCTGCCCCGCCAGTAACTAAACATTTTCTTTTATTTTTATAAATCATATATAAGTTATTAATCATACCACTTATTTTTTAATCCAAAATTATCATTTCGCTTTTTGCTTTCTGAATTTTCATTTGGATTTGCCTGCCCCGTAGAAAGAGCCTTCGGTTCTCCTTCGGGGTTTAGGATTTAGAGTTTTGGATTTAGGGTTTTCCTCTTGACATCATTTTTTGCTTTGCTATACTAATAATAGTGATAGCACTCTGGAGTGGGCTTTGTCCCAGCTCCAGATTTTTTTATTGTGAAATTTCTTTTTTAAGTTTTCTTAAATCAATAAATTTAGCTCTCTCTAAAAGTTCTTTGGCTACCCTTCCTCTGGTGGACATTACAATTATTCTTTTTCCTTTCTTCTTTATCCTATCAATTGGCACGGCAAAATCGCTATCTCCTGACATTAAAACGGCGGTATCATAACTATCTGAAACATCTACCATTTCAAAAGCTAATTCAATGTCTAAATTCCCTTTACGTTTGCGACTATCCTTTGTTGCTTTAATCTTTTTTATAGCTTTAGTCCGCAAAATATAACCCGCAATATCTAGCATGTCTAAAAATTTCCTTTCGCTCTGTTTATTTTCATCGTAAGCCACGTAAATAAAGCATTTCGTATCTTTGCCACATTCTCTTTTAAAATATTTCATTAACTTCTCGTATGAAATTTTCCAGCCTAAAGTGCGTTGGGTATAAAAGATGTTTGCCGCATCTATGAACACATATACCCTATCCTTTACAAATTTACTCATCATAAAATTAAATTATCTTTTACTCCTTTTTGAATTTTGATTTATCATTTTGCTTTTTGCTTTTTGATTTCTATTCATTTCCCTCTAAACAGTCTTATAAATTCCCAATAAAGGAAATAAGCAGCAAAATAAACGATTGCCCCGATGGCGATTGATATTAAAACATTTCTATGGATAACAAAAGGAAAAACCAAAACAGAATACATTACAATTGACGACAAAAGCACGCCTATAAAGTTTGGAAAAACAGACTCCGGAAAAGGATTAACAAAGGTAAATTTCTTTGCCGCCAAAAAAAACATAACCAATATTATAACGCAAGTAACAATGGTTGTAATGGCCGCGCCGTAAAGTGAGTATTTTGGAATAAGTATAAAGTTAAGGATTACGTTTACAACGGCGCCGGTTAAGGATATCCAAAATGTTTTACTCTGTTGGTTAAAAATAACCAAAATTTGGCTCAAAGGACTGGACAAGTAAAGCAAACCAGCCATTATTATCAAAAGCTGAAAAGCCAAAACAGAAGGACCGTAAGCAGCTTTGCTATATATAAAGTCAATAATTCTTGGAGCAAGAACTGCCCCGCCGACAACGATTGGAACAGCTAAGAAAAAAGAGGATTTGATATATCGATTCCAAACTTTTTGTAAATCTGCTTTAGAATGATTTGCAAAATAGTTGCTTAAAACAGGATAAAAAACTTGGTTAAGAAGGCCGAGGGGAATTAGAGAAGCAGCAACAATTTTATACGCCGCATTATACCAGCCTGTTTGGGCTATCTGCCCAAAATAACCCATCATTGTTGAATCAATATTATTATATAAAGTTACAAAAAGGGCGCCTAATGCCAATGGCCAAGAAAGAGACAAATATCTTTTCCATATATTTGTGTTAAAACCCAACTTTAAAGGATATGCTTTCAGCCTAAAAAAGACAAGAATAAACATTAAGGCGACAACCGCTCCTCCGGCATAAGCGAAACTAATCGCTTTTATTGAAGGTATTAAAAATAGCACGGCCATCCCTCCAAGGGTAACGGCTATAGCCTGCAAGATTTTTCCCCAGGCTTCATATTCCATCTGCTGGCGGGCTCTAAAAAAGGCGTACCAAATATTACAGAAAACGCTAATGACAATATAAGCTCCCAATATCCAAATTACTTGTTGGATTTGCCGGCTGGAGGTAATAAAAAAAGAGAGCAAGAAAATGAGAAATAGGGTTATTAGGCTAAGAAAAATTTTCAAAGAAAGCAAAGAAAAATACTCTTTTTCTTTTTCTCTGTCTTTTGCAAGTTCTCTTGTGGTGATGGAAGAAATGCCAAAATCAGATATTACGGCAAATAAGGAAACAAAAGCCAGGGCAAATGTAAATTTTCCGTATTCGGTTGCCCCAAGTATTCTGGCAATAAAAATTATCAGCACAAGCTTTAAGGCTCTGCTAACAAGCTCTGAAAAACTTAACCAGAATGTATTTTTTAAAATTGTTTGGCGCACCCCAATGTTTTCCAAAAAAAATGACCTCGGATGCAAAACAATATTTTTAATATAAAAACTAACCTTCATAAAACAGCTGTGCGATAAAAGAAAAAAATAAAGAGGAAAATTAGCGGGAAAGGATTTGGTTAATTTCGTCCCTTGTCCTGCTGCCAACGAATCCAGTGCCCTTCTTTAAGCCCAATGGAAATAAAATGTCTTTAGCGTACTTTTCCTGAAAACGAATAACTGCCTGTTTTGTCAAATTTCCAAAAAAACCCGTAACCAGCCCTTCGGGATAAATCGCTTGGCCTTGAGACTTCAAAAACTCTTGGAGCAAATAAACTTCTGGGCCCCTCATGCCAAAATGGAGATTTTTGGTAAGCCTTTGAGAGGCAAGTCTTTTCTCTAAAATAGCAGCAATCTCTGCCTGAACCTTGGCAATCTTGGCTTTTAAGGCAGCAATTTGAGCCTTAAGGACTTCTATTAATTTTTCTTCTTCGTTTTTAAACTCTATTGAAGCCCTGATAGAAAAACCGTAAAGGGATTCAACGCTGTCAAAACCTTCTATTTTTGACTGAATTGAGGGTATTAGGGTTAAAGATGTCCATTCTTTGCCAAAATCAGAAAAGGAGATATCGGCTTCTTGGTTTTTGTCCAGTTTTAAGAAATCAATTTTACAATAATCCACGCTCGCGCCCTGACAAAGAATATAGGGGACGATAAATTTAACCGATTCTTGCCCCTCAAATTCAAGATTCAAAACCCCTTCGCCCCCTCCGCCTATAATACGATACCAATGGCCTGCCCATTGCTTAGTGGCATAGTTTAAATAAACGCTTGTCATTTGGGTAGAAGGCAAAAATATCAATGAAGGGGTTATCCGAAGATTATTCAAATTTTCATCTTTATAGCAATATTCGTTTCCCAACGCGCAATTATTAAGAAAAACGGCTATTGTCCAATCAGTAAAAACTTGAGAAAAATCTTTAGGAGCACTTTGCTTAGGAGAAAGTTTCTCCAAAGCTTCATTGATTGATGGAATGCCAATTTTTTTTGAATGCAACGAGTCAACTAAAACATTAATGCCATAGTGCTCGACTAAATAGTGGCCAAAAAGATTTACCACCCCATAATCGGCTCCTTTTTCCTGCCATTCAGTTAACGAATCCGAAGGGACTTGGATAAATTGCTTGACTCTTTGCTGCAAATTGCTTCCTTGATAATCTTTATTGTAACCCAAAAGAGTGGGAGAATAATCAGCCCTCATCTCGTTAAGCCACGTTTCTTCTTCAACACCCCTTAGGCGGTCTTTCTGATTAAAAGTAATAAGATGGGTAAATTCGTGGGCTAAATAACTTTTTGCCATAGGGGAAAAAAGGTCTTTTGTTGCCAAATAAACCATTTCTCTCTCGTTTGAATCTGGCGCCTGCACCCTTTGATACTCGTCTTGGGTTCTAAAATAGCCAGCCGCCCCTTCTTTCATTTGCTGAAAAAGAACCGTGATATGATAATCATTGTCAATGCCCGGGCGCCATTCCGGACCATAGGTTGAAGTTAGAGTTGGGTAGATTTTGCTGTCAAATTCTTTGGCTAAATTGGTTAAATTTTGCTCAACTTCTGATTTTTTTTCTTCGGTCAAATTTTTGTACCAATCATTTTCGATGTAAAAATAGGCATTTTCGGAAATTCTTTGCAGGGTCGCTAAAATTTTTGTTCTTGACTGGACATCATAAGCTGACTCTACAAAAAAACTTTTTTGCTGGCCTTGTACATCGGCGGAAGCAAAAACAGGAAAAAATAAAACAATAACTGTTAAAATAAAAACAAACTTTATTTTAAGCCTTTTCAACATAATTAAAGCCATTTTACCACAAAAATTTTTCTAATTCAAAA
>JAGGTS010000061.1 GCA_021163625.1 bacterium
CAGTTGCTATTATTCTAGATAAAGTTTCTGGCAGGTCAAAAGGTTTTGGCTTTGTAGAAATGTCCACAGAAGAAGAAGCAAAGAAAGCAAAGGAGTCGCTTAACGGAAAGGAGTTGGATGGAAGGAGGATAATAGTTGACGAGGCTAGACCAATGCGAAAAAGAGATTTTTAGTCTTTTAGAAGATTGCTAGCCAAAAGGCTCCTGAAAGTGTTGCCGCCCAAGGGCGGCAGCACTTTCAGGAGCCTTTTGGCTAGCAATCTCCTAAAAGACTAAAAATCTCTTTTTCGCATTGGTCTAGCCTCGTCAACTATTATTCTCCTTCCATCTAACTCCTTTCCGTTAAGTGACTCCTTTGCTTTCTTTGCTTCTTCTTCTGTGGACATTTCTACAAAGCCAAAACCTTTTGACCTGCCAGAAACTTTATCTAGAATAATAGCAACTGAATTTACCGTACCTGCTTGAGAGAAAAAATCTTTCAAGCCGTCTTCGGTAGTGTTGTAGGAAAGACTCCCTACATAAAGCTTACTACTCATTTACTTTACTAAATTAATTAGCTTGTTTAATTTCTATAAATTTGCCTTTTGTCTGCTAAAAATAGAACAAATATTGCGCTACTTCACAGATTCCAGACAAAACGACCTACTCCTAACTTCTTCACATCTGTAAAAAATTAATGTAAGACTTAGTGAGCACGATCTGGCTAAAAATTGCCAGACAAAAATAATAATACTCCCTTTATTACGACTTGTCAACCTCTGCTACTCTGAATTAGTGCCTGTTGCCTCTTCTGTTGTGGCATTATTTTCCGTCGTTGTATTATTGCTTTCATTTGCCGCGCCTATACCGGGGTTTGTAGCAGAAGTTTCTGCTTCTTTTTTCAGCTCCCGGACAATTTCTACTAAGACCCTATGGGCCTGCCTGATATAACTATTCGCCTCCAAGATAAGCTGATGCGCCTCTTTAAAAAGCTGATTAGCTTGAGATATATCCATATCTGTTATTGAATCAAATTTATCTCTGGCAGCGTCTCTTTTTTGTTTTGCATTCTCAATTTTAGCATTCATGTCTGAAAGCAATGATTCAACCTTTGAAGTGTCCTTTCCTGCGGCTTTAAGCTGCTCCACCTTTTGAGATATACTTGCTGAAACATTTTCAAACTTTGCAATAATCCAATTTAACCTCTCGCACCAAATCTCACCAATAACCCTTTTTACAAGCGATCTATGCTTTGTCCAATGCTTGCGAATCATTCCTGCGGATTTAGCAATTTCACTGCTTGAAGCGTTTTCCACACTTTGCTTTTGGTTCTCAAGCCAGCTAATGTCGTTATCAATTTTTGAGATAATATCTTGGCGTGAGCTTTCTGAAATTCCTGTTCTGTTTGAAATCCAGCTTTTCAAAGAATCAAGGCGCTTTACCAAAACATCAATGGTTTTATCAAGAAATTCCCTGGCTCTGCTCTCATAGGTTGTCTTATTCTGCTTTGTCTTGAATACTCTATACTTTTCCCTTGCTGTAGAAAGTTTGTGCCTGACATTCTTTAAAAAATTCACTTCTTTAAAATATTGCTGCCGGGCTGCCTGATATTTTTCCTTGAAGGACTTATTAACACCGCTAAAGTTTTTAGCCAAAACAGCTTGACTAAAAATTCCAAAGACCAAAAGGCCCATTATTGATAAAGCAATGATTTTACTTATTTTCTTCATATTTTTTCAGCTGGCAATTGCAATCACAAATAACCTCCTTTATTGGGTAATTTCTGAAAGCGAATTGCCAATATCATTTATTGAACTATCGTTTTCAAATTCGTCTAAGTCTGAAATATCGCCAGAAAAGCTGTCCAAGTCGTTGCTAATATCGTTTGACAGGCTTTCTATAGAAGAAATATCCACCCCATTAGCAGCTTGGCTGATATTGGTGTTTCCAAAAGGACCCTCGCTTATCGCAAGCAAGTCTTGGTCCAGAGCGTTAAGGGAATCGTCTTGGTCAAAGGCAAGCAACTCTGCAACATCCTCAGAGAAAGAATCTTCTTCTCTGCTTAAGTCTTGGGCTTGCTGGGATAAAGATTGAACAGGCGCCTTTGTTCCAGTTTTTGCTAAATACGAATAGTAATAGACAAAACCAAAGGCAACGGCGATAACCGCAATAACAACAATTGTTATCCAATAACCTTTTTTTGTCATAAAGCATCGGCTTTATATTTATTTTTAATCGACCTTTATAGTCAAGGCAAGATATTTTATCTGCCCGACATTTTACTAAACTAACTTTATTTTTTCATCTTTCCGGCCATTTTCTTTTGCTTCCTTAATCTCTCTCTTGATAATTGCCCAATGGTAAAGATATAGCGGCAGGCCAACTATAATCAAAGAAAAGGCAAAAGAAGCAGTGCTTTGGTTTTTAATGCTTTTTATCTCCTCCGAACTTAAATTCCCCTCCTTCCATTCCTTGTAATCGCTAATCCATTCAACTAAAAACTTTTGTTGCTCTTTAGAAAGGCTTGTACTGCTGCTGCAGGACTTTGCTATTTTTTCAAAATCCGAAGGACCAATTGCGCCGTTCTGACCAATTACTGGCAAGGGTGGAGCTAATTTATAAGTTGGCTGGTCTGCTTTTTTAAAAATAAAATTTTTTAAACCCAGGTCAATTAACTTCACTAGGCCAATAGTTATTAAAACTAAACCAAGCAACGCAAAAAGATATAAATAAACGGTTCTGATAATTGAATCTGATTTCATATATCCTATATTTAATTTTAAACTTTCTCAAAATAGAGTCAAAATTAGGTTTTAATTTCTCCCCTATATATTTCTAAAGCTTCTTGGGCATTCTTGCCTTCTACGCTGACAGCATAAATCGCATTAGCCATTCTTATTGCTTGGCCAAGAGGCTTTTGATGAATATTTCTTCCTGTTCCATTTCCAGCCGTGCCTGCAATGTGAATTTGTTTGTACAAATTTTCCAGAAATATTTTAGGATCCACGCTTTCGCCTCCAGCGCAGACGACTTTTGTATTTCCAGCCGCTAAAACCGCTTCTTTTAACTCCTCTATCGGATTTTCCGTATCTGGTTCATTTAACTTTACAAAATCAGCTCCAAGACAGGCAGCCACTCCAGCAGCCCCTGCTATTAAATGAGGATCTTTTTCGTTTTTGACTGCCTTTCCCCTTGGGTATGCCCAAATAACAGCTATAAGCCCATTTTTATGGGCTTTGTTTATAATTTGAGCCGCCTCTGCCAGCATAATATGCTCATACCTGCTTCCGATATAAATAGTATAGCCAACGCCAAGGATATTAAGTCCGGAATTCTTTTTAAATTCAACAACATTGTCTACAGTATAGATAGCCCTGCTAAGAGGATCTTTTTCAGCAGTCTTCAGCAAATTTGTCTTTGAGTTCAGCTTGATGAGAAAAGGAATATTTTTATATTCAGGGCCATACCGCGCTATTAGCCCCATTTGGCTGGCAAAACATCCTATTTTTGCCTTGCTGGCTATTTCAAATAAATGCTTTGGCGATGCGTCATCTTTTGATATATTTTGCCCATAAAAATCGTTGTTTAAATGCTCTATTTTTTGGTCGCCGGCAAAAAGCATAAGATTTCCTGTTCCTTTGGTGATTTTCAAATAATTTCTAATGAATTCCCGCCTTGCCTTTTTGGGCACATCAAAAGGAACAGTAATATCTTTTTCGCTGATTTGATTATTAGCCATATTTACACTTTAAATAAAGGAATAATTTTACAAGCTATAAACTATAATATAGTATAACGAAAAATCAAATATTAGCAATGAAATTAATAAGCTATCCAGGTTTGGCAAAGTGGCATTATCTTTTAAGCATATTGTTTTTCCCGTTAAAAAGTTTTTCAAATATTAATATCATTTATAGGCAGATATTAATTTAAAGGTTGGTTAACGCTAAAAGTAAATTGCTAATTACTGGATAGACGCCCCTTTTTCATTTTCTAATTCAGATTTTAAGAAAGAAACATCGCTGATACACTCTGATATATATTGGCTTACCTTACTTATTTCGTCCTGATAATCTTTAATAAGTTCTTGCTCTGCCTTCCCTTCAATAATCCTGTTGATTGTCTGCAAGCCTCCGCTAAAATTTCCAATCACATGCTCAAAATGACTATTCTCAGTAATCCGCGCGTCGCTACCACTGATTAAATCCTTTAATTTTTTAATATTGCTTCTGATTAACAAAAGGTCTCCTATTATGTCATTAATATCGCTTTCTTCCAACTTCTGGATTTTTATCTTGCCTAAAAACGTATCTATATCGTTAAGGTGGTCGTTCAAATAGTTTGAATAATCAACTTTCTCTTGCCTGCTTGAAATTGTTCCCTCTGGCGAGTCTATGTTGTTTGCCTCTTGGAATTTTTTTTCTGTTTTTTCGAGCCAAATTTTATTTTCCTGAGGTTCATTCATCTGCATAAATTTGTTACAAATACATTTTAATAAGTTTTATTACAAATAAATTTTAATAATAATGCTTAGCACTGCCTATATAGGAACAATAATCACAGTCAGGGTTAGGTTCTGGGATTCTGTCGCTTTGCAGGGATTGGTAAATCTCAAAAATAGTTTTCTCAATCCAAGAGTCGTCGCCCTCATAGGCAATTAAAGTAACTTCAAATTCTAATTTGCCGTCAAATGCTTTTTTGTCTTTTTTGCCATTGCAGTAAACAAAATAACCAGTATTTGAAACTTTATAACCGTTTTTGCGCAACAGCCACTGGTAAACCTCTATTTGCCTTTTATAGCTTTTATGCCAATCTTGGTCTAATTTAGTGATTTCCCCGTTCTTTGAAGTTGCTTTGTAGTCTACAACAATATACTCTCCTTTAGGATTTTGCCAGATATCATCTATGGCGCCTGTGATTAAAAAATTTGTTTCTTTGTGCAAGTATTGGATGCCAGTAAAATTATCCCGCCAAATATTCAAATCCTTATGGCCAATTGGTATAGCATCAATGCCGTATTTTTCCATTAAAGGATGCCTTTTGCCTTGGGCGCGGTAAATGTCAAACTCCTGCTTTAAAAGAGCGTCAACAGCGCTGTTTAAAGAAAAAGGGAAACCCGGCGGCCTGCTTATTCCCAGCCTTCGGTCAAGATAAAAGCAACGTTTGCATTCCAAAAATAAGTCTATTTTTGAGCGGGATAGCTTAAATGGAATCCCCGACTTAGGGCTGTTTAATTGGGGGTCATATAAGCCTGTTTTTCTTTGAGATATATAATATTTAGACATTGTTTAAACACTGCTCTTTATTTCAAGCACATCGCCGTCTGAAACCACATAATCCTTTCCTTCGGTTCTTATTAACCCTTTCTCCCGCGCTTTTGCAAAACTGCCAGCGGCTAATAAATCCTGCCATCCAATGACTTCTGCTTTTATAAAATATTTTTCAAAATCGCTGTGGATTACTCCTCCTGCCTGGGGGGCCCTTGCCCCTCTCTTTACCGTCCAAGCTTTGGTCTCGTCCGGACCGGTCGTCAAAAATGTTATCAAGTCAAGAAGCTTATAAGATTCTTTTATTAGAATATCAAGTTTTAGCTGCAAAGGCAAGCCGAATTCCTTTTTTTCTTCATCATTTAAGGTAGAAGCGTCAAACTCAGTTAGCACATCAATAATTAAAAGGCGCCAGCCATTTTCTTTAAAAGTATTGATAACGCCTTCTGGAATTTCTTCTTCTTTCCCGTTTAATAAATAAATTCTTGGTTTCATTGTCAGCAATTGATAACTGTTTAATGTTGCCCTTTCTTCAGGGGCGAAATCTCTGCTTGATAAAATAAAGCCCTCCTCTAAAAGGGATTTTGCCTTTTTTAAAATCTCTGCCTCTTTGGCTGCCTTTTTATCGCCTGATTTTATTTCTTTTTGCAGGGAAGAAATCCTTTTTTCTATTGTTTCTAAATCCTTTAAAGCCATTTCTGTATCTAAAATTTCTTTTTCTTTTAAAATGTCTATTTCTGGTTGGATGTTTACAATCTTATTATTTAAAAAAGCCCTAAGGACATAAACAATCGCGTCAACATTTCTTATATGCGATAAAAATTGGTTTCCAAGCCCTTCTCCCTTATGAGCGTTCTTTACCAAACCAGCAATATCAACAAATTCAATTGTAGTAAAAATTTTCTTTTTTGAACGGGAAAGCCGAGCAAGCTTTTCCACTCGCTCATCTGGCACTGCAACGACGCCGATATTTGGATCTATGGTACAAAAGGGATAATTTTCCCTTGGCACTTGCTTTTTTGTAATAGCCTGAAATAAAGTTGACTTACCAACATTTGGCAAGCCAACTATTCCAATAGATAAAGACATATTTCTAATTATCCAAAAAAAACGCAAATAATAACTATCCCAATTTCAAAAGAATATTTTATCTATTCCTGAACTTCTTCTTCTAAATATTTTTTCTCATCGTCTAAAACTTTATTTGCTAATTCCTCGTCCTGCGTTTTTAGCAGTTTTTCCTTGTTCTCCAAATTTTCGGTTAAAAAATATAAATATTTCTTGTCTAACTCTAAAACTTCCACTAAATTTGAAATGTCTTCTTGGGTTAAACAGGGAACAACTTTATGCCATTTGCCTTTCTGTTCTTCTGAAAGGTCGGATGCTTCTATTATATTTTTCAATTTGCTTTCCATATTGGTATTAAGTTATATTAATTTTATTTTTTAGAATCAACGCGGGTTATGGCTTATAGGGCTTATATTGATTAGCCGGAGGAGTCATAGTTGAATAGTCAAGAATCATTTGTTCCATCTCTTGGATGCCAGGATAGTTTGACATATCCTTGGAAAATTCATTCCATTCCTTAATATCTACCTTCCCGTCCTTGTTGCCATATTCCTGGTCAATAAATTTATTTACATTCTTTTCCAAAACCTTTAAAGCTGCAGAAATGTCCTTTGCGTTTATTTGGCCTTCTATATCGCCTGTCTTGCCAAGCTTTAATTCAAGGGCGAATCTGTTAATAATAGTTTTTGCCACAATCTTTTTGTAATAATCGTTCATAGCCTTATTCTTAACCCCTTGGTCAGGAATATTCTTCAG
>JAGGTS010000027.1 GCA_021163625.1 bacterium
AATGTTACCTGTGAAATAACATGGGTAATTTCTGTTGCCGGCATATTTGATATTCTGTACGCCATTTGATAAAAACCTAACGCTGCCACACCGAGTAACTTTCCCACAAAAATATCGTCGCCTTGAGTAATCAAAAAAACCAATATACTTGAGCCCAAAACCCACTTGCCAAATCCAAAAAGTTCTTTTGCTCTCCCCAAATCAAAACTTAAATGTGGCCTATAAGGATGTATTAAGTAGCTTACCACAAATCTTGCAAAGCTTCCAGCGAGTAAGCCGAGGACAAGCGCCCAGACATTTTTTAAGATTAAAACAGCAGAAATTGCCACGATGAAATCAGCCAATGTGCCGCTAAGCTGGTATATAAATTGTTTGTTAAATTCAAGTTCTTTCTGAAAATAGATAACCCCGATATTGGTAAATGCCTGAAGAAGCACTGCGAACCCGATAACCTGAATTATGGACTTCGCTTCCGGCGCATCAAAGAAGATTGCAGCGTAAGGAGCTATAAAAAAGAGAATTGCAAATAGAATAAATCCTCGTAGAATCAGAACGGTCCAGGCAGAATCAAGATAAGATTTTATATCTTCTTTCTTTTGAACTAATGCTTGCTGGAACCCTGTTTGCGAGAAAGTATCCAAAGTCGCCATTGTCAGGAGAGCGATACCCATCAAACCAAAATCATTTGGCGAAAGAATGCGAGCTAAAATTACAAGCCTAATTAAACTGAACCCACGATTAACTATCCTAAGTAAAAATACCCAAAAGCCGCCTTTAACTACACGCTGAGAGAGGGTTTTGCCTGGCTCCATCAGATTGTTAACAACTCTTTTAATTTTCATTACTACAAATTAATTTTTTAAAAAATATCAAAGTAATAAATTTTATCCTCGTTAATCAAAAATGGCGCTAATCTACTTTTAAGATTTTCAAGATTTGAAACAGCCCAAAATTACCTTTGGATTTTTGGTGTTTATTTTTATCTTTTCTGCTGCTTGGTTAATCTAAGCGATATAAGCTAAATAACTGTTAAAGTCAATTTACTCAATATGTTTTTGCTGATAAAATTAAAAATATGAAATTAAAACAAAATATTGTTAATTTTTTGCGCTGGTCGCAAAAGTATACCAAAACTGATATGCTTTATGCCGCCAAAGGAGGTTTTTGGTGGATTTTTGGCGAAGCCGTAGTGGCAGCAATTTCTTTTTTGACAATGATTGCTTTTAGCCGCTGGATCCCAAAGAAAACTTTTGGAATTTATCAATATGTGCTTTCCGTTGTTGCCATTTTTGGGATTTTTACTCTCCCGGGAATGTCCCAAGCTCTTACCAGGGCAATTGCCAGAAAAAAAGAAGGAATGCTTTGGCTATGTTATAAAACAAGCCTTAAATGGGCAACAATCGGCATTGCCGGTGTTCTGCTGGTTTCTCTCTGGTATTTCCTCCACCATAATTTTATTTTAGGCGCTTCATTTTTAATTGCAAGTTTTTTGTTTCCTGTCCCCAGAATTTCCAATTTTGCTTTTGGTTTCTGGCAAGGTAAAAAAAATTTTGATATTCGGGCAAAAAGCCTAATGGTTATCAATACTTTAGAAGCGGCAACATTTATCCCTGTTCTGTTTTTTACAAATAACATTATTATTATTTTTATTGCCTATTTTATTTCCCGGGCAATATTTCGCTCCCTGTTTTTTAGGTTCACTTTAAATAAAATTAAAAATCAAGAGATAGACAAAGAAACCCTGCCTTTCGGCAAGCATTTAACTTTAATGCAGGCGATTGGTTTGTTTGCCCAACAGATAGACAAAATTATCATCTGGCAATTTTTAGGGCCAATTCCAGTAGCAATATATTCTTTTGCTCAAGTTCCCCTTCAGAAAATTCAGGGGTTAATTCCTATTTCTCCTTTGGCTTTGCCAAAACTTAGCGAAAAGAGTATTAAAGAAATAAAAAAAGGAATTTTTAAGAAATTCCTTAAACTCTTTTTAGTTTCTATACCTTTAACTGCCTTCCTCATTTTAATTGCCCCTTTGATTTATAAAATTCTATTCCCTCAATATATAGAATCTATTCCTTACTTCCAGGTTTTAGCCCTAACTTTGGTTTTTTTGCCTTTTTCGCTTCTTAGCACTTCTTTTGTAGCTGAAATGAGAAAAAAAGAACTTTATATTACTTCAGTGATAAGTCCTATTTTGAAAATTATTTTATTTTTAATCTTAATTCCTTTTTATGGAATCTGGGGAATAATTTTTGCCATTTTGATTACCCAGGTTTGCTCAAGCGCTCTAACTCTTTATTTCTTCAAAAAGATTTAGGCATAGACACTTCGATATCTTCAGAGACATCTGCTTTTCCTTAAAAAACAAATAAAACTTATGCTATAAATAAATTTTAGTGAACCATTTTTTTGTTTTTTCTACTCCTTGCTTGAAAGAAACTTTTGGCTTCCAATTTAGCAATTTTTCTGCCATTTTAATGCTTGCTTTGGTATGCATCGGGTCGCCAACGCGTGGAGGAAGATAAGCCCTCTCTCCGCCAATTAAATTCTTCTTCAAAATCTTTTGAAATTAAAACAGCAATATCAGAAATATTATACTGATAAAAAAGCTCAATCAAATGGTTAATGATTGGCTTTCTTTTTATCGGCAAAAGAGGTTTTGGAATTTCATAAGTTATGGGATAAAGCCGAGCTCCCTTGCCCCCGGCTAAAATAACCGCTTTATAGGATTTTATTTTATATTGATTTAATTGATAATTTACCATTTCTTTATTCTTTAATGACTCTCTAAAAATTGTTTTATCTCTTCCGCTCTTAACAATCTAACATCGTCAGCAACACTGGAAAGGCCGTATGACTGCCCCTTGGGAATGCCTACATATTGAACGGTTTTGCTAAAGGCCTGAACTTCCTCAACCGCGGGCGCTAAATCAGTGTCAGAACTTAATAGATAGGCAATATCATATTTGTCTTTTCTGGCAAACCTAATCATTTCTACCGCTAAGCGAACATCAACGCCTTTTTCGTGATAAGTTTTGTCCGGATGACGAATTAATCGCCCAAGAATTACATCGATATTTTGTCTCTGTAATTTACGAATTAATTTTTGTTGGTCGGCATACATCTTTTCGCTTTTCTGATTATTTAATTGCCTTTTTACGGCGCCGATGTAGTAACGGACTTCAATTAAATCATTATTTCCGACCAACCATTCAGCAAACTCTCTAAAATCAAAATTAAGCAAACTATATTTACCCTCAAGTCTTAATGATAATTCTTTTAACTTAAAGTAAAAATTACTTCCGTCAATAAAGACAAACGCCCTTTTATTCATAAAATAAAAGACCGCCGTCGCTCGCCGAAGCAAGGGAAGGCGGTGGGATTAACTATTTTAATTATAGCAACCCAAATAACCCTGTCAAGAGTTTTTTGATTTTTATCCGCCTCTATTGATTTATATTGATAACCATTAGGCATTAATTTATTAAATATTGCGCCTTTCAATAATTTTCTTTGTAAAATGGAAACCACCTATTAAAGACATCTTCTAATTTAAATAGAGGATAATTATTTGCTCTTTCTATCAATTCGTTTAAAGCCGTAGATTACTCAAAAAATAATAATTTTTTAGTATTGTCAAAAATAGCCCATTTGCTAACTATAAAATTCTTGGAACCATTTTACTGTTTCTTTTAGCCCCTCTTCAAAGCTATACTCTGGCTGCCAGCCAAGCTCTTTTTTCGCTCTGGAAAAATCAAGGCAGCTTCTTTTCAAATCATTTTTTCAAAGATATCAAGGTAATAAATCTTCTTCTCGTCAATTAAAAATGGCGCTAATCTCCTTTTTAGGTTTTTGAGATTTGGCTTTACTTTTTTTTGATAGAATCTGCCTAATTTTTTGAAAAGTTCTTTTTCGTTTTTTACTTTCAATTCAGAAAAAAGAAGCGGCGATGGTTCTACCTTACGACTTAAAAACCAAACTACATCATAAAGATCTCTTGGTTGAAAGTCCTTTCTTTTTAGGGTTGCTCTTATTTTTTGAGAAAAAAGAAATTCTAAGGTATTGGTAATAACGCTTTGAACCATTCCAAACCTACCCAAAATAACAATTTCCGTCTCCGGCTTTATTTTTGGACTGGTGTAATCCATCTTGATTGCTAAATTTTCATCTTTATGGGGACTAATTCCCAACTGAAAAAGCAAATTCTTAAATTTCATTTTTCCAATTCCCGAATCGTCTGTCCTTTTCATTTTATATTCTATTTCAAATCCCTCTTTTTCTAATTTACTCTTTACTCTTAAAAAAAGATTTTCAATTTCCGAAAATTTTAACCCAAGATTGTCAAAATCTAAATCTTCTGAAAATCTATCTAAATCTCTTAAAAGTCGCAAACTGGTGCCTCCGATAAAAGAAAGAAGTTTAGAAGACTTCTCTTGGTATAAATAATAAATAATTTTGGTTTGAAGATATTCTCTAATTAATGCCCGGGGTTTATTTTCTGGGATATTTAACCTTTTCCCTTCTTCCTTCAGGTTGTCTAATAGGTATTTACTTGCCATAGTTGTTATATTTTTTAATTAAAATTTCAAGCAATTGATGAAACAATTTATTCTTTTTTGAAACTTGTTTTTCCCAGTTTTTAAATTTTTTCCAATTAAAATTTTTGGGCAAATCCAATCTCATCTCTTCAACAAAACCTTCAGGATACTCTATTTTTCTCCCCTTTAAATAAAGATAATCAAATAAAGCCTTCTCGGGTAAAGCAATAATATAACTATATTTTTTTTCTACTAAAATAGATTTGAAGCCGAAAAATAAATCTGGTTTTAGGTGGCTATAATAAAAAACTCCGTAATTTTTTGTCTTGAATTTTTTAGTTTTATTTATGGTCACCGAAGTTATAGTAAAAGGAATATCGGGAATAATGCTGTAGTAATTCAAAGCACTTTCTAAACTAATATAAGATGGACTATAAATAAAATTTGCCAATAAAAATGGGTCTTTAACTCCAAAATCAGAAAGTTTGTAAAT
>JAGGTS010000017.1 GCA_021163625.1 bacterium
TCTCAATCCAGGTTTCCCGGCGGCCTTCTTCTTCAATCCATCGAGAATAGGTTCGGTAGTAAATAAACTCTCCCAGGGTGCTTTGGAAATACTTTTTACTCTCTTGAACCAACTTTTTTACCCGCTCCGGGACAAGTTTCTGCTTCTCGCGAATTCTGGCCCTTTCCTGACGATAGAGAATATAGGCCTTGGCTGTCTTTGGAAAATCCATTATTATCAACATTTCCTCTACGACATCCTGAATTTCCTCAACAGTGGGAATGTGGGTTGGAAGATAGCGTTTTGCCAGTTCCTTAACCGTCCTATTTGAAACTCGCAAAGGGTCTTTGTTTAAATCTCCCTCTCCAACTTGCTGCATTGCTTTATAGACAGCTTTGGTAATTCTCTCCTGGTCAAAGGCAACTACTCGACCATCCCGTTTTCTAACTTTTTTAAAAATTAATTTCGCCATAATTATCTAATTATAGTCGAAACCTAAATTCATTTCAAACTCGCACCATCTTGTCCCTTATCTAATTTTAAACAACAGCCATTGATTCGGCTTTTTAAATTTTACTAAATTGAAATTTCCCTTTAACTTTTTCTCTTTTAATTTAAAAAATATTCTATTTTTGCTTTTTTTAATCTATTTATTGTTAGTTTAACAGAACCGCCCCGGCTTTTGCCGGGGCGGACTTTTTGTTCCCTAACTCTCAGCCTTTTGTTTTGTTTTGTTGCAAGATTCCAGCTCCACTTCCCGCCAATTAGCAAAGTTATTTTTTCTTGGCATCCTCAATTCTCTTCAGCTCATCTTTGAGAAAAAGAATTATCTCGCTCTTTAGATTTGTTCTAATTTGCTGAAACTTTTGCGGAGGCAAAAGAAAATTGATGTCTTGGTCAATAATCCTCTGAGTGATATTTTTTTCAACAAACTTAATTAAATCAGCCAAGAAGCCAGTAATTTTTTTCCGGCTATAATTTTCAATTACTCCCTTGTCGTAAGAATATCCCTGCAAGAAAAAATAGTGAATATCATATAAGTCTCGGCCAGCTATTTTCTGCCCTTTTTTAAACCTATCAACCAAAGCAATCATTTTATTGGCAAACATCGTCTCAATCGTCTGGCAATACATTATTCGGTCAATATCAACCAACCGTGCCGGCTCGTACTTATTTCCTCTTAATGGCGGGAAAAAGGTATCTATCTTTAAGGTATTTCTCCGCTCTTCATTTTTAACCGGGTATCTTAAAAAATACTGCGGAATTTTTCGGCTAACATCTTTTATCTCCAAGCCAAGGCGGCTGAAGATTTTCTCCAAATGTTTCTTTGCTTGGCTCATTTGCTCTTTTTGTCCAACAAAATCAAAATCTAAATCAACCGAAAAGCGGTCAAGCCGTCCCAGCATTGCCGCGCAAGTGCCACCCTTAAAATACATTACTGAAACTAAAAAATTGTCGTCAGCCATTTCCCGCAAAATCCGGTACAGCCATGCTTTATGAACGGCATCTTTTTTGTTTGGCAAAAACATATTATTTTAATCTTAAAATTGGATAACCTAATTCTTCCTGAATTTTCTTTACCTTTTCCCAATCCAGCAACTGCCTTGCGTCAAAAAAATAGTGTGGATTGAAATATAGCAAATCAGCCGCGGCCCTTTCAACAGCAGCCTGATAAAAACCACCTTCTATCCTTAACCCGATTGGATTAAATAAAAATCTATCGTCCAATTTTCTAACCAGATAAAAATTACCCCCGATAGAAAACCTTTTAGAAACAGAACTAACCAAAGTAATCCGATGGGAAACTTGGGAAATTATCCCGGCTTTAACCAAAACCGTCTCCGTGCTTAAATAGGCAAAACGGTTTAATGCCTTGATTCCCAAAAGCGCGGGCTCAATCTGCTCTATCTTTTTCAATGAATAAAAGCCACGATAAATCCTAAAAAGCAGCCCTTTTTGGACATATCTTTTTAAGGTAGTATAAAGAGTATTTTTATTCTGTATCTGCCATAAATTAGCCAAGTCAGAAATATGAAAAATAACCTCGTTCATCCGAGCCAGTTGGGCAAATCTGTTGTTAGTAATATTATCGTATCCTGTACTCATATGTACAGTATAAGCTAACGATTAAATCTGTCAACCCCTTTTCTCCCTAAAGTAAAGCGTCTTTCTTAATTTCTAAATCTCTTTCACTGCTCCAAAAACTAAAACTGGGCAAGGTCTTTCCTTTTTTCCTACAACTCCAAATTTTTCAAACCAGCAAAATCATTTTTTAATCCTTTTAGTAATGTCGCCCAAGACTGCTATTCTCACTCCCCAAACCTTCTTAGCTGTTGGAGCAACTTTGCCCCATTCTTTCTGGTTCTATTGTCAGCTTTGCTCTTTAAAATTTTTTAAATCTCTGCTAATTTCATACTCAAATTTTCTCAATTTTTAGCTAAATTTTAATGAATATTGTTATCTAACTTTAGCAAAAAGATAAGCATCAATAAATTTATTATTTTTTTTAATATCTTTTCTCAAAATCCCTTCTAAGTTATATCCTGCTTTTTCCAAAACCCTCATTGACGCTTTATTCCAAGGAAAAACATAAGCGTAAATTCTTTTGAGTTTTAATTCTTTGAACCCAAATTTAGTTGCTAGTTTTACTGCTTCAGTCATTATTCCCTGCCGCCAATACTTTTCTCCCAACCAATATCCAATTTCGGCTTTATATTGCTTAATCTTAGTAAAACTAACAGAACCAGCAACCTCGCCGCCAATATCTATTACAAAATAAACCGAATCCGATTTTCTCTGCTTCGTTTTTTCTATTGCCTTCGCTACCCACTTCTTAGCATCTTTTAATGTATACGGATAAGGAATAGATAAAGTATTTTTATAAATTGTTCTATTATTTATACTTCTTCTCAAGGATTCCTCATCTCCTTTTCTAAATGGCCTTAAAATAAACTTTTTTGATTTAATAACCACCATATTTCTAAATTAATTTTATAATTATTGAAAAAACAAACCTAAACCTAATACTAGACTCCAAACCCTCCCAGTTAGCAAAATTGTTTTTTAATTCTAAAACCCCGCCCGTAGTAATATCAGGTCCAAATTTGTATTCATAGCCAAGTTGTTTAAACCACTTAATGGATGGTTGTTTGGTTGAATTGTTTTCAGTAAGTTTTTTTATAATTTGTCAATTCTTAAATTTTTACGAATATTTTTTATTTTGTCGTCAGCCATTAATGGTACATTTACGGTATTAGTTTCGTCTCTATGACCTGTTGCATTTGACAGCCAAATTAAATCTTTAACCACTACAGATATGCGTCTTTTGTCACGTCTAAATCTTTTAAATGGCAACATCTTATATGAGGATTCTAGTTCACAGGAAAGCTCTCGTAATTCTTGTCTGGCAGATAGATAATCTTTTGTAAGAGGTTGTCCGCCGAAAGGGGGGTTAATAATAACATTAGAATAAAATTTAAGTTTATTATCGATTTTTACAATAACTCGCTTATATACCTGTATTGGTTCAATGATAAACCTCAAAACATACTGGCTTATTACAACAACAAACACGCCAACAATAACGGTTTGAAAAACTTGGCTTTGAAATAATTTCATTGACATATTTATACTCTTATTTCCTTACTTATTAATTTTGGCAAAAGTAAATTGCGGAAAGTGATTAATTCTCTATTTTTATTTATCATTTTCAACGATTTTTCCTTCTTCCGGTGTTAGGCCGTAGAGCTTATAAACTAATTGGTCAATTTTTTTCTCGTATTCTTTGACCTTTTTTTGTTTGGCTTCGTTTTGAAGATAATCATCGTCTTTGGTGATAGCGAGGATTTTGTTAACGAGGTTAATGAATGGTTTTTGTTTTGTAAAAGATATTTTAGGTATAGGTAAATTATCAATCTCATAACCGTTTACATTGCTGTTTGTGCTAAATACCTTGAAAAACCAATTGAGTAATTGTGAGTTAAGCAATGCTAATAAATAATGTTCCGACATATTCTGGTCTTTAATCAAAATGTAATTGACTGAATTGCCACAGAAAATACCTGGTTCAATAATAGTCATTTTCAATCTGTGTTTTTCATCTACCCCGGTGATACCTTGCATAACTATACGTTTTAGCCGATGATGTAACGATTTATTACCGCTATTTTCTTTTAGATAATTTTTATAATCTAAATACTCAACCTCTCCCTGGCTCATTGTTTCTTTTATAAACCATTTTTGAACTGCTGCGCCTTTAATCATCGGCGAGTAGCCGTTTTTCTTTTTCTTTATAAACTGTTTATGAAAAGTTAAATTTATTTCTCCTTCCCAACACTTAGCAAAGTTTTTAAGTCGAGTTGTTTTGGATATTTTTTTCAACAACTCAAACTCTTCTTGATTAATAGACGGTATAGTGGCATTGTCTGGATTGATGTCTAGAATATCAAATTTAGAAAGAATGATTTGTCGCGCTGAACTCATATGCTTATCTCTCCAAATTCTCAACACAAACTTATACTTTTTGGAAACTTTATTTTGACTATTCAATATACAGACACTCATTTTTGCATTTTCAAAAACTCTTAAATTAATATCGTCTCTTTCGGGAAACGAATCAATTGAAAGAATCATTTGCTTCTGTAGAAAGTATTTACGAATTTTTGATGCAGAATTATCTGCAAGAAAAGAATTTTGAAAAATTTCACAGAGAAATCCATTTGGTTTTTGAAGTTCAATAGATTTTGCCAAAAATACCTTATACGCATTCAGTTTGCCACCTGTAGCCTTTTCATATATTGGATATCTACGTATTTCCTCAATCTCTCCACGCCTGCATCCCTGATAAACATCATATGGTGGATTAGCAATCACTATATCAAATCCGCCTTTTTCTTGAAATACTTCGGAAAAATTAATATGCCATTCAAAATGCTTTGAAGAACCGGGAACTTTTATTTTCCGAACCTCTTCTATTTTTTTCTTCAATTCTTCTATTCTTTTTTTATCCTCTTTTTTAAATCGAGCATCTATAAATAAACGACCCTGATTTTGAATGCTTTTTATTTCTTGTTTTAAGTTTTTAATAATTAAATTTCTATCGTACTCAAAAAGTTTTTTAATTAACTCGTTAATCTCTTGTCGCTTTAATCTCTTTTGAGATGATGAAGAGATGTTAAACAATTCATCTTTGGCTTTTTTAAATTTATTGATTAATTCAACTCTTCTTTGATCTGTGGAACCCTTTAGGAATTCTTCCGAAAGTAACTCTATTAAACTATTGCCTTGCATTATTTTGTAATCCAAATTCGGTAAAGGTTTAATATTCTTTATGTTTTTTTCATCGACAACAAGCGACAGCCATAAACGAAGTTTAGCAATTTCTACTGCGCCCGGATCAATATCTACCCCATAAAGACAATTTTGAATAGTATGACGCTTTAACTCATAAGAATCTATTTCCTTGTTGAGAATAAAATTCAGTCTTTTTCTGGCACTAATAATTTCTTGCATCATACCAACTAAGAATGCGCCAGAACCGCAAGCCGGGTCACAAATTCTAATCGTTTTTAATTTCTCATTTAATTCTTCAGCCTCTCTTTCCCATAATACAAGGATTGCTCCTTCAATTACTTGTTTTTTTCGCCCTCCGCTTTTTATAAATTTTTGATAGTCCTTTTTTGTAATAACTTTTGGGTTAATTAATGACTCTATTTTTGTGCCTTCTATATCGCTACATTCGGTTTTTAAATAATTAATTAAACTTTGCTGGCACATATAATGAACAATCTCACGCGGAGTATAGTAAGTGCCTTTTGATTTGCGGTCTTTTACTTCTAAAAGATTCTCAAATACTTTACCGAGCATTTCAGGGTCAACCGCAACCTCTTTTTCTAATGGTTCGTCTTCTTTAACTGTAAAATTGTAACGGTCAAAAATATCTAAAATACCTGTGCCAATATCACCTTCTTTTGTTTTCTCGTCATTTGAAAAAAGTTCGTTTGGCAAAAGTATATCTGTTTCTGACCAGTTATAATCATTGATAGGGTCAAACAGCCCACCATTTAAGAATGGAATTTTACAATTAAAATAACTAAAATAATGATCGTCAGAGGAGCGATCGTGCCTTAATGCTTCATAAAAAAGAGGTTCTAAAACATCATTGAAAAAATTATCGTAATTGATGACTTCTTTTTTAAAGAGCAATCTTAAAAAGTTTTTTGGACCCGTTCCCCAATTCTTGTCTCTTTCAACACCAAACCAACCTTTTTTCTGTAAGAAATATAAAAAGACAATTTGTCCTAAAAGTTTTTTGGCAAAGTTGACTGTATTAATATTCTTTTCCTTAAAATTCTGCTGAACTTTTTTATCTTTTTTAACAATCTCATCAAGGGCTTCTTTTACTTTATGGAAAAGCTGGCGGTATTTCTCAAAAAACTCTTTCGTAACTTTTTCAACGCTAAAGGCTTCTTCTAAATCTCGAAGAGTAGGATCTCGGCTGTCATCTTGCAAAATCGGCACTAACCGGCTTTGAGCGGTATGACTACTTTCGTTTTTGCCAACCAAAAAAGAAAATCGTCTTGCTGGCGTTAGTTCTTGCCTGACTCTTACTTTTTCGCCTGAAGCGTCAAGACGATAATCCATTTTGACTAAAGAAAATCGCCAATCATCTGAATCTGGAGAAACAAAGGCAACCAAAGCTGCATCTTTGAGCACATCGCCCCGACTTCCA
>JAGGTS010000019.1 GCA_021163625.1 bacterium
TGGCGGAGGGGACAGGACTCGAACCTGCAATCCCAAAATGGGAGCCAGTTCTCCAAACTGGTGCCTTGCCATTCGGCGCACCCCTCCAAATAAACCTTTAAATTTTCATTCCCTTTAAAGCCTTAATCCTCTCTTCAACCGGAGGATGCGTCATAAACAATTTTGCAAACCAACCTCTCGCTTGCTTGCCTTTTAACGGAGAAACAATGAAAAGATGAGCAGTAGAATTTCCCACTCTTTTCATTGGAGCCTGGTCAGTAGAAATTTTCTCCAAAGCTCTTGCTAACCCTTCCGGATATCTTGTTAGCAGGGCCCCTGAGGCATCGGCTAAAAACTCCCTCTTGCGGGAAATAGCTAATTGTAAAAGCGTCGCTCCAATAGGGGCTAAAATAATGGCCAAAATGCCTAAAACAATTATAATCCATCCTCCTCCTCTCCCTGAATCGCTGTCTTCGCCAAGCCCTCCCCAAAAACTTACTCTTAGGGCTATGTCAGAAACCATAATAATGGCGCCGACTAAAGCCGCAACAACTGTCCCTAAAAGAATATCTTTGTTTCTTATATGGGAAATCTCATGGGAAAGCACTCCTTCCAGTTCGACCCTCTCCAACTTATCAAGCAGGCCTTGAGTAACAACTACAGCAGCATGTTTTTCATCTCTTCCAGTAGCAAAAGCATTCGGCTGCTGGCTTGGTATAATATAAATTTTTGGCATAGGA
Source organism: bacterium (assembly GCA_021163625.1). Classification (GTDB taxonomy): domain Bacteria; phylum Patescibacteriota; class Minisyncoccia; order Minisyncoccales; family CG1-02-41-26; genus JAGGTS01. Next base: position 720 of record JAGGTS010000019.1, read on the forward strand.
ATGCCGGCTGTTATGCAAAGATTTTCAACCACCCTATAAAGCTCTGGGTTGTCTTTCTTTTCTATAGGCCTTGCCCCTGTTGACCTTATAACCAGTCTATCTGAGTACCAATAGCTATAAAAGCTGGTAAAAACACTAAAAATTACTGCTATAATGAGAATAGCAAAATTATGGTACAGTTCGCTCAACACCCATCCTATGCCAATAAGCAAAACAGCAAAAAACGTAATCAAGAGCCAGGTTTTATGGATATTTGACTCTGCTTGGTCGTAAAGAGTAGGCATTTTAGATTTCTTCCTTAAAATTTAGCCTTTGGGACTTCCCTGTCAGCAGGTTCTTCAAGCTCGAAGAGCTCCATTTTCTTGAAATTAAACATTCTCGCGACAATATTTGAAGGAAATGCTTCGATTTTTATATTAAGGTCTCTGACATTTGCATTGTAAAACCTCCTGGCCGCTTGAATCTTGTCTTCTGTATCGCGAAGTTCATTTTGAAGCTCCAAAAAGTTCTGCGAAGCCTTAAGGTCTGGATAGTTTTCTGAAACAGCAAATAAAGATTTCAATGTATTGGTCAGCATATTCTCCGCATTTGCTCTTTCTTCCATATTCTTCGCAGACATTGCCATAGACCTTGCTTGGGTTACCTTTTCAAAAACTTCCTTTTCGTGGGCAGCATAACCTTTAACAGTTTCAATCAGGTTTGGGATAAGGTTATATCTTCTTTTTAGCTGGACATCAATATCCGACCATGCCTCTTTTGATCTGTTCTTAAGCTTAACCAAACCGTTATAGTCAATAATAAACCAAAGAACTATTAAAACGACAATTGATATAATCGTGTAGGAAATATAACTTGCCATATTTTTTCAGCTTATTTTTTAATTTATTTTAAAAAACAATCGACCTTTAATTGTATAATTTAAAGTATAATTCAACAGCAATAAAGATTGCCAATAAAATCAATACGGCAAACGGGCAATTATTTCTTTAATATTTGGATACTGAACTGAAAATTTATAATTCAAAAATTTTATTAGTGTCAGAAAATCAAAAATTTCTTCACGGAAAGACTGAGGCCCGGTAAATATCTCTATGCCTTCTTGCAATAAATTTTTAAAATAAGAATGGAGCACCTCCTTTTTGCCTTTCTCCTCTAGGTAGTTAATGATTTTTTTAAACTCTCCTCTATCAAGCCAAATTCCGTGGCATAAATTGCAAACATCAACCTCTATATCGGAATCTCCATAACTTACACTGTACAGCGGGACAGAACAGACAGGGCAAAGCTTGTCTTTCTTTGCTATTTTGAACTTTGTTTGGTCTTCCCATAAATCAATATCGAGCCAGTTTAAATCTTTGTCTTTTTCGTCTTTTGCTCTGTTTAATTGGTCGAAATCAAACCATATACCCAAACATTTTGGGCAATAGCTCACCTCTGTGTTATAAAATACCGCCTTTTTTAATTCTGCTTTACAATTTGGGCAAAACATATTTAGCTATTATAACCTAAAACTCTCCTGAAAACAACAGGAGAGTTAAAGCTATTTTTCAACAGTAATCTCTGACTTATCAAGCTAATAGGCTTCTGGCATTTGGGGAGGAAGCTCCTTTTCTTTCTTCTTTAACCTAACAGAGTCTAAATTACTTTTTTAATGTCCTCGTATAATAAAGACATTCCCCGTCTTCTTCCCTTTTAATTAGGCATTCTATAGCATATTGTAAATAGTAAAAATCTTCGCTTTGATTAATTTACAATATAATTATTGAGTGTTTTTGTTTCGCTATCTTCCTTCCTCAAATTACTTTTGATTACCAATCCCTATTTAAGTTCTTTTACTTTAAACCACAAATCATTCCCAATAAGAAGGTAGTAGTAAAAATATTTGCTATTAGGGGCAAAAGAGAAAGAGGAAGAGGGAAAATCGAGAACATCGGTTATCCTGTCGCTGCTATAGCCTACTTCTTCTCCGTCCAAGATGACAAACCTTTTTCTTTGCTCGTATGCGTATGCGTTATAAGCAAAATGCTGGCTGTCGGGGCTGAAGGTAAAGTAATCAATACCATCATAAGGACCCATTTTTTTTCCGTCTAAAAACACAAATACTTTCCCTTGCTTTTCTGCGCTATAAGCAAAATGCTGGCTGTCGGGGCTGAAGGTAAGACCATAAATGCGATCATAAGAACCTCTCTCTTTTCCGTCTAAGACTATAAACCATTTTCCTTGCTTGTTCACCCTATAAGCAAGATGCTGGCTGTCGGGGCTGAAGGTAAGATCGTAAGCATCATCATAGGGACCCATTTCTTTTCCGTCCAAGACTATAAACCATTTTCCTTGCTTGTTCACCCTATAAGCAAGATGCTGGCTGTCGGGGCTGAAAGTAAGACCATAAATGCGATCATAAGAACCTCTCTCTTTTCCGTCTAAAAACACAAATACTTTTCCTTGCTTTTTTGTGCTATAGGCAAAATGCCTGCTGTCAGGGCTGAAAGTAGATTGGCAAATATCATCAGAAGGACCCATTTCTTTTCCGTCTAAGACTATAAACCATTTTCCTTGCTTGTTCGCTCTATAAGCAAGATGCTGGCCATCAGGGCTGAAGATAGGATTATAGACATAATCATAAGGACCTATTTCTTTTCCATCTAAAACCATAAATACTTTTCCTTGCTTTTTTGTGCTATAGGCAAAATGCCTGCTGTCAGGGCTGAAAGCAAGTCCTAATAAATACAAATTTTCGATAGTTGCTATTTTTCTACTGACCAACTTTGTTTCCGGAGTTTTTTCCGGAGTTGTTTCCGGAGTTTTTTTCGGGTTATTTTCTGAAACATTCTCTGGAGTGTTAACTTTTGAAACTTTCCCTATATTCCTAACTTTTAACGACTGCCAAAGGAAAACTCCACCTATGGCAATTGAAGCAACAACAATAATAGTGATAATAAGTATCCAAATGCTTTTTTGATTCATAGTAAAGTGTACTCTATAATCCAATACAAATTATTAAGGATTTGTGAATGAATTGAAGGATGTTATTTAAAATTATTAAGCTTAA
>JAGGTS010000041.1 GCA_021163625.1 bacterium
GGGCGTAGAATAAAAATAATGCCTTTTATTTTTTATCAAATAATTGTAGTATCCCATCTTAGCTAAAGGAACAATGGCTTTTAAAGCGTTTGAAAACATAAACCAAAACTTTTGTTTTTTGTTTTCCCGATAAAAAAAATGACGGTCCTCTTTTCAATTAAAAACTTCGGAACATTAATCGAGATTACGTATCCACGATAGTAGAATGCACTAAAGAATGGTTTAGAGTTTTCTGGATCTTATACCATTTTACCAATCTTTAATTTCACTTAGTTTTTAAGTAACCCAACGAACATCACTTCGCCTACACTCTAGATGACTTAGTAGGAAGGAATTGACAAAAAATACAACTTATGTTATCCTGATAATTGAATGAATCCATTCTTCTTTAGCAAAGAAAGCACATTTAAAACTTTAAATAAAGGAGGTGAGACTAATGAAGTATTATTTTTTCTATGAGGACATTGTGGCTTTAAAAAAGAAAATCAACGAAATGTCTATGAAAATCAGGCAACTTGGTAAAGAGCAGGGAGAAGTTGTTAGTCAAAGCACGGAAAATTTTGGACATGATGATGCTTGCCAAGAAGTAATTGAGAACACACGAAGAATGATGATGAAAAGGCTGAACGAACTTCGCCACATACTTGACAATGCAACAGTTCTTACTGAACAAGATCTGCCTAATTCGGTCAACTCAATCCGTATAGGAACGGTAGTAAAATTAAGCGATGAATGCACTTTTAGAATTGGCAGCTTTATGGTTTTAGCTGATTACCCTCTTTTAAATATCTCATATATCTCTCCGTTAGCTAAAGCGTTGCTAGGGAAAAAAGAAGGAGATAAAATTGAATTTCGAGGCGAACTATTTGAAATTATACAAATTAGTTAAAATGCGGCTGTTTAAATACGGCTGCTTTTTTTGTTTAAGAAAATCCCATGCCAAGGAAACAGATTTACTGTTGTTTTTTGTTATAAAAAACAATAATTCACTTATTGCCGCTAGATCAAAAGCAAAGGACATTTTTTGAGTGGAGACAGGCAAGACAATAAAGTGTTGAGAGAACCACCAATCGCTCCTAGGAAAACGATAACGGTCTACTGCGTCAGCTACTTTTATAACATCTACAAAAAACTTAAACTTTTTGTAATCTTTTCTTTTTTTAATATTTTGATAAGAATCATTATGCACAGAAATGGCAAACTTCATTGCCGGGAGAAAAGACAACACGTGTACAGGCAAAATATTAGCATGTTTCGTTAACCACTCAGCGGTTCTTATCCCATGAAGTGAATCGGCATTATCATTTTTCCGACGGCAGTCATGAAGAATACCGGTAAACATAATCGCTTCTAATTCATCTTTGGAAATCTTTTTATCGTAAGTTAAAGCAAAAGAAAGAGCATGGATAGAAACTCTGCAAGCATGGCGAAAGCCATGAATGCCATCTTTTGTAAGAGAATTTAAGAACCATTTATCATCGCATTTCTCCCAAGGACGCAAGCTATCAACAGCGTCTAAAAGTTTTGAATTTATCTTATTTTTCTTTAATAAATTTTTTGGCTTATGGGAAAATAGCCACTTTAAAGAGTCCCAATCATAAAACTGATGGCGCGGTTTTTCCGTCCTTAAAAGTGCTGTCCGCAGGTTTATATGTTCATGCTTGCTTTTCTGCATTTTGAGTAAATTTCTTTAGTTCTTCTTCAGACATTAATCTTACTTCAAGCTCGTCTGCTACTTCGCGAATTGCCTTTTCTGCCTTTGGCTGTTCTTTTTTTGTTTCAATAACCTGCTCAATTTCCAAATGGTAACCCCAAGCATCGCTATACTTTAAAGCGATTTCACAATTTTTATAGCGGTAGTCTATTCGCTGCTGGGGTCCATGCATAACTTTTACTGGTAAATCCAAGGAATCAATTAGCTTCTTAGCAATATTAAACTGCTGGGGAGAAAAATAAACTTCCATTTCCGGGAAAGCGGCTCCATTGCCAATATGGTTCAGTTTTAATGAAATCTTTGCAGTTTTTTTAGATATGTTATTGACAAGTTTAAGCAGTTTATCAGGAAAAACATAATAGTAACAATCTTTATTGTTTTCTCCCAAACATTCAGCGTTTTTATTAAGGAAATTCTTTAATTTCTCAAATTTTTTTTGGTTAAAACGGGCCCTAAATTCAATTTCCAGCATATTTATTTATATTACATTTTTTTATAATTTTTTCGCCTTTATATACAAAGTATATAATTTGCGTTTCGGATTGCAATAGTCAGGATTAAAATTTGCCTTCTTTATTTTCCGGAAACCAACGGAAATTAAAAGGTTTTTTAGATTTTCTTCATCGTAAGCCCAGTAGTGGATTGTATAGTTTGGATTATTTGCTTGATCACGAAAAATATAGTTAATTAAATCCATCTTCCCATACAATTCAACCGGAGGTTGGCGATGATTATAAGAACTCTTTTTTAATCCGTTGAGAAATCTTTTATTAGAAGAGCAATAGGCTCTTATCGCCTTGCCGGCATCCGGTACTCCAATAAATAATTCCCCTTTATATTTTAAAACGCGATAAATTTCCGATAGAACATTTTTCGCTGAAACAGGAAAATCAAGGTGTTCCAAAAGATGCTCTGAAAAAACAAAACTAAATGTTTCATCTGGGAATGGAAGATTGTAACGGCAGTCCCAAATAATATCAGCAGGAGGAAATAAATCCAAATTTATGAAATCTTTCAAATAACGCTCTCCTCCGCCTATTTGAAGTTTTTTAACCAAGCTTATTTTCTTTTTTAAGGGTCCGGTGATATTTTGATATTTCTCGTAATGTTTATAAAACGACCTAACTGCTTTTATATCTTTTTGTAACTGCAGTAAAGTTATACTTAAAGCCGGTTGCAAAAATCTATTTCTTAAGGCATCATCAGCAGCTTTTTGCAGCGAGGATAAAACGGTAAATGTACTATTGTATCCAAATCTTAAAAACTTGTTCTTCATAACTAATTATTGCTTCTGTGATTTCTTCTCATAAGAAGCATATTTAGCTCAGCAAGACGTGGTTCAATGGTTATTTCTAACTGCTTCATAGGAGCAACATAAGAAGCATTATTTTCTCTCCAAACCTTCCCTTTAAAAATACGATATTTCAAATAAGGGTAGGCAGGATTTAACCCAACTTCTCCTTTGGGGAGAATAGCATTATATGGAAGAACAACGCCATGATGATTCCAATAATTCCAGATCTCTAAAGCTTTATACTGGTCGAAATAAAGATAAAAATTAGGGTAGCGATGCATATTTCTTAAAAGACGGTGAATGGTATGCCCCATAAGAGGCATAATCTTCTGTTGAAGGTATCCAAAGTTCCATTCGACATTTTTCCAAAACAAACGTACTGTTCTATCGTTTAAATTGCTGTTGTAAAATCGATTCATTATTAAATAATGCAATCTGTACGCTAAATATTTTTCCAAAGGCCAATGTTTTTTTTGAATTGGAATATCTTTTAGGTAACTAACAATGTTTTTGAAATCAGGAGAAAATGCTCCTAAATTAAACGAACGCGTTAAATCAGGGCGAAGAGTAAAAATCAAATTTTTAAAATTTGAAGCATATAATTCTCCTTGTTGACGGTAGTAATCAACCTTATCTCCTGTTTGAAAAAGAGCCACATATTCACACAAGACTTCAAATAAAAAATAACCAAGTATTGGTAATTCAGAAATCATCTGCCGGTAAAGCCTATAAAACCTTTTAAAATTGCAAGAAAGTCTTTCTGGTTGAAATTCTGCAACTATAGAAAGCAATTTACTAGCCCTACGAATGGAATTTATGGTAAGTTTTTTAAGATTACTAAGTTCTTCGTGCGATAATAAGTAATTAAGCGCGGAAAAAGTCGCAGAATGAACGGAACCAAGTTTAAGATAATCAATACCAACAAGGTGACTTATAGGAGAAGAAGAAAAATCTAACTCTATAATTAGTACAGCAATATTTTTTTTGTTTCTGCTGAACAAAGGGGCCTCTTTAAAATATATATATTCTCCTAAATTATGTAAGCGCAATTTCTCGCCGTTTTTTATGATAGGAATGCAGTAAATCCCCCCCACCAAGCAACCACTACTAGCAAACAGTTTGCCGCTTTTTTTAATACTATCATAGGTTCTTGTAACATGCGCTAAATAAACTTTTTTATTACTTAGAACATCGTACAAAACATTTTTCTTTAGCAAAAAACCATTAGGACTGTGATCTATAAGATAACGCATCCATCCAATATCAGACTTGAATGATGGACTTGCATACATCAGTTTCTCTTGGAGAGATTCATAATTTACGTGAGCTAATGACCAAAGTTCAAATTTGTTAATCATAAATCTAATAGAGAGTTACCTTACACCTTTATATTTTGTATATGGCCATCCGCCCTTTCCTGTCTGTGGAAAAAGTTCTCTTAAATCAGCAATCAATACTCTTTTTAGTGTCCAATTGCCACATACAAATGTTAATTTCTTTAATTTTCTTTCTACAAATAGTTCCAAAAACATTTCTAAACATACGCCACATGGAGTACATATAAAATTATCTTTCCAGCTTTTTCTGTCTGGCCTTCCCACAAGATAACAGATTTTTGGGTTTGATTTAGAGTTATTAAAATACCATTGATCCAAAGCCATTCTCTCTGCGCATGTAGAACCAATCGCCCTTGTTCTGGCAACAGTAGCTCCAGCATAAGTAGAACCATCCTCACAAAGAAGAATACAACCGATTTTGTGTTTTTTTAAAGATGCAGAGCGTTCAGCCACTTTTTTCGCAAGCATTAGAAATTTTTTATCGACCCCTGAAAGTTTTTTATAGCTAACTATTTGCATTTTATTGTAGGTTATAATCTTTCTTTAATTATTTTTGAAATTTGCCAAGAAACTTCTTCCAAACGATTTTCTATATTTTTAATATAATAAAAAGGAATTTTAAACTCTTTAGCAATTTTGGTCATTACCTCGGCCGATTTGATTTGGGCATCTTTGATAAGAATAGAAGGTTGCGTTTTTTTAAATAAACTCCGGCCAATTCTCTTTTTACTTACTTCATCATAAAAAATATGACGGATAATCGCTTCCGGGTTGCTATATATAAGCATAAGCACATCACAATATCGATACCATGGCCCAATACTTGGAGTAATTTTATCGTTAAATATCTTAACATAATGCCCTGTTATTAGAACATCCTTGTTTTTTCTTTGAGATAATAACCGGAAAAGGCTAATAAGGGCTTTCTCTACCAACTCATCAGGCATATTTCTTAGTTTGTCATAATTGTCGTTATTAATATTAAGGCGCTTCATTAATTCTTTAGCTCCATCTACCGCTAAAACTGAAGGAGAGATAGTAACTACCTCTCTAATAATTGATGTTTTGCCAACACCATTAACTCCTCCTATAAAAAACAAACTCATATTCTTTTCTTTTTTAGTTAAAAGTTTGAACTCCAAGGGATAATCTCTGATATTCATTCTCAATGTTTTGTTTTTATTATACCACCAATATGTATTTTGTCAAATTACTACTTCTCTTGACCTTGACAGCAGTAAAAAATGGCATTTCTTTAGACATTGGCTTCACAAAAGACAATCTATTCTAGCCTCTGATAGACCGATTTAGATACTTTTAAGAGTTTAGTTGAAAACACCCGACCAGATTACTCTCCTTAAAAATCAACTAGCCAAAATCGAGCGCCACATAATTTCGGTTAATGATTTAGTGAGCCGACCTTAAACGTCCAGAGTTCCCTGTGGCTAATTTGACAGAAAGAATTTATTTCATTTTGGACAATGAACCCTTTTACGTCTTCCCAGAACGGTACTAATGGAAGAACGACAAAAAACATGTAAGTTTTTCAAATTGCCGCCTATGATTTGGAAAACCCCTTTTTTATTTATTATTATATTCACATATAAGGGAAAATCGTTGTGGTTGATCAATCCGAAATTAACCTTCTGTATTATTTGTTAGAAAAAGAAGACTAAGAAAAGACTGAACAGAAAGAAAAATGTATTAAAGAAAGCGCCCTGACTATATAATGCTTTCAGGTTTTTTGAGGAGCAAAAATTTTCCAGAAAAATTGTTAGGAAAGATCAGTAGAGCCAGCTCGCTGGAAATGGCAAGGCCAATCTTTTTTTAGCTTAACGGCACTATTGCTTTCTGCAAGCATATTCACTTTTGAGCTAATATTAATTGATTCTGACCGCTATATACCAACTTGCTTTTAATTATTTTTAAAAAGCCTGCCTGTTTAAGCA
>JAGGTS010000018.1 GCA_021163625.1 bacterium
CAACGCCAATTTCTTTTGCTAAAAGATAGGCAAGGCTTGTTTTCCCCAACCCGCTTGAGCCATAAAAAAGAATATGTTCTGGAACCTCCCCTCTTTTTTTAGCCGCTTCAATAATGATTTTAAGATTATCCTTGATTTTTTTCTGGCCAACGTACTCATCCCATTTCTTGGGTCTTAAGGCTAAATCCAAACTGTCTTTTTCTAATTCTTCTTTTTTGTTGTTATTTGTTTTTTTAGGCTCGGCAAAAAGACTTGACATTTCTTTGGAAATATATTACAATTAGTAATGTTAGTCTAAGGCTATAGGAACTTCTTTTTGAATGGACAACTTGGCTTTTGCTCGGTTATTCCCAAAAGAAGTTCTGAACTCCACGAATTAAAGAGAAGCCGCAGGCTAACCCCTCTCCCGCCCCTTTTTGGGGCGGGTTTTTTATTCTCCTGTTACCCTGTTTACTTCGTCTATGGTGGTCAAGCCGAGGGCAGCTTTAATCAGCCCGTCTTTACGCATAGGCACCATCCCTTTTTCTTCTGCCTTTTTTGTCATTTCAGGTATAGACGGGGACTTTAAAATAAAATTTTCCATTTCATCGTCGACAAGGAAGAATTCGTAAATGCCCAACCTCCCTTTATAGCCGGTGTAATTACAGGCCTTACAGCCTTTTGCTCTTGGTATCCTCAAATTTTTGTCTATTTTTGGAACTTTAATATTTTTTGGGAGAGATGACAGTTCTTTTTTAAGAACGTTGAACTCTTGGTCTGTCGGCTTATCAAATTCTACACACTTTTTGCAAACCTTTCTGACCAGCCTTTGGGCGATAGCTAAGTTTAGCGCTGGGGCAATGTTTACTGGCTTTTCTCCAAGCGCTTGAAGGCGCGTAATTGTCCCTGCCGCGTTATTTGTATGCAGGGTAGTTAAAACTAAATGGCCGGTCATAGCTGCCTGGAGGGCAATATGGGCTGTCTCGTAATCTCTGATTTCCCCAACAAGAATAACGTCTGGGTCTTGTCTGACAATCGCCCTTAATCCATTTGCAAAGTCGTATCCCCTTTTTGGGTTCACTTGGCTTTGGGATATTCCTTCCAAACGGTATTCAACAGGGTCTTCAATGGTTATAATTTTAATTTCTGGCCTTTTAATTCTTTTCAAAATGGCGTAAAGAGTTGTTGTTTTTCCCGAACCGGTTGGGCCAGTGACAACAATCATTCCATTGGGCTGGCTGATTTGCTTTTTAAAAACATCTACCATATCTTCTCTTATTCCAAGCTGCTCTATTTCGATTAAGTTTTCCGGATTTAAAATTCTCATTACAACCGTTTCTCCATATTCAGACGGCAAAGTTGAAACGCGCATTTCCATTTCTTTTTCTTCAATTATAAAACTGAAACGCCCGTCTTGGGCAATTTTTGTAACATTTAATTTCATTCCCGAGACCAATTTAATCCTTGAGAGAAGGGAATTATATGTTTTTTTATTAAACCAGTCAATCTTGTGCAAAACGCCGTCAACTCTCATCCTTAATTTTGCCTTTTCTTCTTCCGGTTCAATGTGGATGTCTGAGGCATTGAGCAATATTGCGCTTGCTAAAATAGCGTCAAAAACTTGGGTTGTCTCTTTTTGGACAACAGCCTCTATCGCTTTTGTTGCAGATGAAACATCCTTTACTGTTTTTTTTAGCTCTTGGAATTTTTGCTTATTAACTTTTATTTGGCTTGATATCTTCGGCATATTTTTTACTCATATCATTTTTTATTTCTTATTTTTTTCTATACTTTAAATTGGGCGTTTAATGTTGCGCTAAGGATAAAATCTTTTACTTTTTCTGGCGACTCCCCTTGAAAGGTGAAAAGAATGCCATTGCCTTTTCTTTGCCCTTTAATGTTCTTTACCAAGATGTTGAACAAGTTGGTATCAGAAGAGTAAAAAATACCCTTTACTAATGCAGGGTATTTTTCTCTCTGCCAAATAATTAAAAAATTTTTTAAAAAAGAATCATTGGAAGACAATATTTCCAAAGACAGCCTTAAATCCTTTGGCGACGAGGATGTCTCTGAAAAATCTTTTTGGTCTAGAATTGCCCAGCCTAGATTTTTGTCTTTGTTAATATTTAACTTATTTAAAAGGCGGGAAAATAAAGACAACGGGCGGTTTTTAAATTTTTTAGGAAGAAACTCTTTTGCTTGCTCGCCTCTTTCTGCTAAAAAAGAAATTTTCCATAAGATGTCTTTTGCCAAATTCTGATTTTGCCAATGAGAGGAATTGCTTACCATTCCTTGCAATAAAGAATCAGCGACCCTTTCTTTAATCAGAGCTTTATCTATAGAAAAAAGAATATCAAAAACGATTTCAGATATAGGCAGGTCAGGCTTGACAATATTTAAATGGCCGTATCTTTTATTGTCTAAGGAATTGTCAATATTAATTATTAGGACTTTTCTGTCATTATTTGTTGCTTGGAGTTCTGGCTGTTTTTGTTCTTTTATGCCAAAAAAGACCAATATGTCTTCTGGGACAAGTTTTTTAAAACAAATGTTTTCTTTTTTTAGCTCCTTGCCCTTGGTTTTTAAATAAAGGTTTAATCCGTTGGCTGTTTTTTCGTAAAAAAGCTGGCTCAAGGCTGCCCCTTCGTCTTTAATTGAAATTAGAAAGTTTTTTTCAGTCCAGCCTTCTTTTTCTTTATTCCCCGGGTTTTCAAAGATAGCAGAGTTTTTCGCGGCAAGCAATTTTGTATTTTTTCCTATTTCCTTTAAACTATAGAAAAGAGCTGTTGCTGCAGGCAGGCTGTCAGTCGTTGTATCTAAAGACGGAACTAAAACAAAATTTTGGAATCTGTCAATAATTTTTTTAATTTCAGCCGCTTCCTTCATATGAATAATGTTTTTTAAATCTATCCTATTTTTTCTTTAAAGTCAATGAAGCACTAATGAGAGAAAAAACAAACAAAAAAACTACAATAAACAGCCGCCAAACAAAAAGGTTTGGCAGCAGCCTTGCAAAAGAAATTTTGAAATTTAAAAATCATAAGGGAGCGGTTATTTTGGCATTAAAAGGCGAGCTTGGAGCAGGCAAAACAACTTTTCTTCAAGGTTTTGCAAAGGGACTTGGCGTTAAAGAAAAAGTGCTTAGCCCCACCTTTATAATAATTAAAAAATTTAAACTTAAAAAAGCAAACTTTAAGCATTTTTTTCATATTGATTGTTACAGGATAGAAAAACCAGAGGAACTCCTGGAAATAGGATTTAAAGAGATTATCGCAAATCCAAAACATATTGTTTCTGTTGAGTGGGCCGATAAAATCAAAAATGTTTTAGCAAAACAACCAAATAATGTGATTTGGCTTAATTTTAAAATTATTGGCAAAAACAAAAGAGAAATAAAGAGAATTTAGCAAAAGCAAGGCTCTCAGCCAAAGAATAAGAGCGTTTTTATTTTGTTTGCAGATAAAGCCAGAAAGCCGGTTGCATAATCTCAAAAATTAAATTATTATATTTATAGCCAGCAAAAATATGGACTTTTCCAAAGTTGAAAAAATAAAGGAACAAGCTGCAAGAGACATTTTGGAAGCAAAAACTACCTCTTCTTTAAAAGAGATTTTTAACCGTTATCTCGGGAAAAAGGGAATTGTTGCAAAACAGTTTTTTTATTTAAAAAAGATGCCGCAGCCGAAAAGAAGCGAATTTGGCAAACAATTAAACGAGCTAAAAAAATCTATAGAAAAAAGAATTAAAGAGAAATCAAGAATCATAGAAGGTAAAGACAGCAGAGAAAAAAGAAAAATCCACAAAATAGATGTTAGTATCCCTTCTAAAAAACCGCAGCTTGGGCATATCCACCCTCTTACAAAAATTATTAGAGAAACCCAAGACGCGTTTGTTGGTATGGGGTTTTCCGTAGAAGAAGGGCCGGAGATTGAGACTGAACATTATAATTTTTCATCCCTTAATTTTCCTGTTGACCATCCGTCAAGAGATGCCCACGACACTTTTTATCTCAAAAAAGACACTATTTTGCGCACCCACACTTCCCCTGTCCAGGTTCGATATATGGAAAAGCATAATCCCCCGTTTAGAATTATTGTTCCCGGCAGAGTGTTTAGGCACGAAGCAACTGACTCTTCTCATGAAATTCAGTTTTACCAATTAGAAGGATTAATGGTTGGTAAGGATATTTCCCTTGCGAATCTGAAAGGAGTTTTAGAGGAAGCGATAAAAAGGGTTTTTGGCAAAAAGACTGTTTTTCGCTGGAGGCCGGGTTATTTCCCTTTTGTGGAGCCAGGCGTTGAAATTGATATTGCTTGCCCTATTTGTGGCGGGAAAGGATGCTCAACTTGCAAAAACACAGGGTGGATAGAAGTTCTTGGCGCTGGTATGGTTCATCCAAATGTTTTTAAAGCAGCGGGGTATAATCCAAAAAATTGGCAAGGATTTGCTTTCGGCTTTGGCATTGACAGGCTGGCTATGATTAAATATAGAATTAGCGACATTAGGATGTTTTATCTGAGCGATATGAGATTTTTAAGCCAGTTTTAACTTTTTTGGGAAATAATTTTTACGCCGCTGCTTGTCATAATTATAAAAGAGACGGCAGCCAATGAAAGATCAAGCGGCTCAAACCTTGCTTGAGCCTTTATTAGAAGACCCTTATTAAGGCAAAATTTTGTTTATACAATGAAAATAGACAAAAACTATAAACCTAACAAAATTGAACAAAAAATTTATAAGCTCTGGGAAGACGAGGGTTATTTTAAGCCGCAGATCAACCGTTCTAAAAATCCGTTTGTCATAATTATGCCGCCGCCAAACGCAAACAATGCCTTGCATGTTGGAAATGCTGTTGCTATTGCCATAGAGGACATTATGATAAGGTACCACCGCCTTAAAGGAGAGCCTGTTTTGTGGGTTCCGGGCACTGACCATGCAGGCATTATGACCCAAGTTGTTTATGAAAGAGAGCTTGCAAAAAAAGGAAAGAGCAGGTTCGACTTAGGCAGAAACGAATTTTATAAACAGACTTATGCTTTTACGATGAAAAATAGGCAGGTAATAAGGGACCAGCTTAAGAAGCTTGGCGCAAGCTGCGACTGGACAAGAGAAAAATTTACCCTTGATCCGGACATTAAAGAATCTGTTTATGAAACCTTTAAAAGGCTTTATGGCGATGGCCTCGTGTATCAGGGCGAACGGATTATTAATTGGTGCCCCCGTTGTCAAACTGCGCTTTCGGATTTAGAAGTTGTCTATAAAGAGGAACAAACAAAGCTTACCTATATTAAATATCCTGTTGTCGGCTCTGGTGATTTTATAACCGTTGCCACTACCCGGCCAGAGACAATGCTCGGGGATACGGCTGTTGCTGTTAATCCAAAAGATAAAAGGTATAAAAAATTTTTAAAAAATAAAACATTACTAAAGCTTCCTTTGACGGACAGAATTATTCCTTTAATTGCCGCCAAAGAGGTTGACGTTGATTTTGGCACTGGGGCAGTTAAAGTTACTCCTGCTCACGACCCGTTAGACTTTAAAATCGGCAGGGAGCATAACTTAAAGATAATCCAAGTAATTGGCAAGGATGCAAAAATGACCGCCAAAGCGGGCAAGAATTACCAAGGACTAGCAACAAAGGAATGCGCAAAAAAAGTTATTCTTGACCTTAAAAAATTAGGTTTGCTTGCGGGCCAGACTGACTACGCCCATTCAGTTGGCGTTTGTGAGCGTTGCCGTACAACCATAGAACCTCTTGTCTCAAAACAATGGTTTATCAGGACAAAACCTCTTGCAGAGGCAGCAATATCAGCGGTAAAAAGCGGTAAAATAAAGTTTTACCCGAAAAGGTTTGAAAAGATTTTTTATCATTGGATGGAAAATATAAAAGATTGGTGTATTTCACGGCAGATTTGGTGGGGGCAAAGAATGCCCGTTTGGCGTTGCAAAAAATGTTCAAATATTGCCATATCCAAAGAGAGGCCAAAAAAATGTAAAAAATGTGGCAGTAAAGATTTTGTTCAGGAAAGTGATACATTTGACACTTGGTTTTCTTCTGGCCAGTGGCCTTTTCTTGTTTTTGGTTGGCCGCGGCAGACAAGAGACTTTAGATATTTCTATCCGACAACCGTTATGGAAACCGGCTGGGATATTTTATTTTTTTGGGTTGCAAGAATGATAATGCTTGGCATTTACTGCACAGGAAAACCTCCGTTTAAATATGTTTATCTCCATGGCTTGGTAAGAGACAAAGACCGCCAAAAAATGTCAAAGTCAAAGGGTAATGTGGTTAATCCCTTAGAAGTCGTTGACCTTTACGGTTCAGATGCGCTGAGGATGGCTTTGGTTTTCGGCAGTGGGCCAGGCAATGACATCATTATTTCTGAAGAAAAGATTGTTGGTCAGGCTCATTTTATAAATAAGATATGGAATGCTGCAAGATTTGTCCTTCTAACTATCCAGCAGGAAGGGGCAGATTTTTTAAAAAAGAAGAAGGAGAGCTTTTCTTTTAGCAAAAACGATAAATTATTTTTTGATAATTTGGCAAGGCTTTTAAAAGAAGTAGATTCTTGCTTTAATGAATTTAACTTTCATAAAGCGGCTGAGAAAATTTATAAGTTTTTCTGGCACAACTATTGTGATAGGACTATTGAGGACACCAAGAGGAGAATTAAAGAAGCAAAAAGACCAGAAGACAAAGAGGCAGCCGAATATGTTTTATATTATGGATTGGTCAATATGCTTAAAATTCTTCATCCCTTTGTGCCGTATGTTTCAGAATCAATATATCAAATGCTTCCCAAGAGAGACAAAAAGGCGCTTATTATTGAGAACTGGCCAAGAGAAAAAGATTTCAAACTATAAAAAATTATGCCAAAGCGCCTAATTATTATAGATAGCAATTCTTTACTTCATCGTGCTTGGCACGCCCTCCCTCCCCTAAGGACAAAAAAGGGGGAGCTGATTAATGCTTGCTATGGTTTTGCCTTGCTTTTTCTAAAAGCGGTAAAAGAGCTAAAACCAGATTTTGTTGTTGCTACTTTTGACTCTTTTGGCCCGACTTTCCGTCATAAAGAGTTCAAAGAATATAAAGCAAAAAGAAAAAAGGCGCCAAAAGAATTTTATGACCAAATTCCAAAAGCAAAAAAAATACTGAACGCGTTTGGGGTGCCTGTTCTTGAAAAGCAAGGATTTGAGGCAGACGATTTGATAGGGACAGTTGTCTCGCTTATAAAAAAGGACAAAAGTTCCTTGTCGTCCCTTGAAACAATAGTTTTGAGCGGCGATTTGGATATGCTCCAGCTTGTTGATGGACAAACAAAGGTTTATGCCCCAAGAAAAGGGATAAAGGACACTGTTTTATATGACAAAGATAAGGTTTCTGAAAGATATGACGGGTTGTCCCCCTCTCAACTTTTGGATTTTAAAGCTTTAGCAGGAGATGTTTCAGATAATATACCGGGAGTTCCCGGCATTGGCAAAAAAACAGCTATCTTGCTGATAAAGAATTTTGGTAGAATAGAAGAGCTTTATTCTGCTTTGGAAAATAATAATTCTATCCCTGGCATTAAGCTAAGCGGCAAAATGAAAGAAAAACTGCTTTCTTTTAAAAAACAAGCTTTTCTTTCAAAAGAGCTTGCTAAAATCAACAGAGAAGTAAAAATTGATTTTGATTTAAAGAAATCTGGATTTTGGCGTTTTGATAAAAAAACAATAAAGTCAGTGTTGGATGAATTTGAATTTTATGGGCTATCAAAAAGAATTGATGAACTTTTTTTAAAAAAAGAGCAAAAAAAACAAGGAGCATTTTTTTCTTCCTTTAATGGAAGAGAAGATAAAAACATAGAAGAAAAAACGTTAGGAACAAAAGCAGATGCTGGGAGAACAAGTAATATTGAGGATGAAATAGATGCCTTATATAAAGCCAAGGTCTTTTCAAAAAAAGTCTGGCAAATAGAAAAAAAGCTAATTCCTATTATAAGAAAAATGGAGAGAAACGGAATTTTAGTTGATGCTGGCTGCTGTTCTAAGATTTCAAAGATGCTTAACTTAAAGATAAAAGAGCTTGCCAGGCAGGTGTACGACAGTACAGGCATTGTTTTTAATATCAACTCTCCTGCCCAGCTTTCCGAAATCCTTTTCAGTAAACTTAAAATTCCGGTAAAAAACTTAAAAAAGACCTCAAAAGGAATGTTTTCAACTAATCTGGTTCAACTTAAAAAACTGAAATCTGCCAATCCTGTTATCGGTTATATCTTAGAGTACAAAAAATTTTTCAGGTTAAAAACAGGATTTGTTGATAAACTTATAAAAATGGTAAACAAAGAGGATAGAAAGATTCATCCTAAGTTTAAACAGATAGGCTCTGATACGGGAAGAATAGTCTCTTTTAATCCTAACCTTCAAAATGTTCCAAAAAAAGGCGAAATAGGAAAAGAAATCAGAAAATGTTTTAAGGCGGAAAAAGGGTTTGAGCTTGTTTCTTTTGATTATTCTCAGGTTGAATTAAGGATTATCGCATCCCTGTCGTCTGACAAAGAAATGCTGCAACTTTTTAAAGAGGGCAAAGATGTCCATACTCTTACTGCCGCTTATGTCTTTGGCGTAGCCCCCTTAGAAATAACAGAGAAGCAGAGAGAGACGGCAAAAGTTTTGAATTACGGAATTTTATACGGCATATCTCCAAGCGGTTTTTCGGAGATAACAGGCCTTTCTATAAAAACATCGGAGAAAATTATCAAAAACTACTTAAAAAAGTTTAGTGGTATTTCTCGTTTTATTAAAGAGTCTATAAAAAAAGCAAAAGACAACGGTTTCTCGGAAACTATTTTTGGCAGGAGAAAATTTTTGCCAGATATCAATTCAGAAAACGCTCAAATTGCTTCTCAACAAGAAAGAATAGCGAGAAATTTTCCGGTTCAAGGATCTGCCGCTGATATTATTAAAACGGCAATGGTCAGAATTGAGGAAAAAGGAATTTTGACAAAAGACTGCAAACTTTTGCTTCAAATTCATGACGAATTGCTTTTTGAAATTTCAAAAGCAGAAACAAGCAAAGCCGTGGCGGTGATTAAAACGATTATGGAAAATGTTGTTTCTTTAAAAGCCCCTCTTTGTGTTAATGTAAAAAAGGGCAATTCTTGGGGTTGCCTTGAGAATATGTTATTATAAAAGATAGTATGAGTACTCCTATTCTTACAAGCATTATTGCCTTGTTCATTATTGCGTTTTTGTCATTTTGTATTGCAAAGCATATTTTTAGATACAGAAAGTCAGACAGAATAGCAGTTTCTTTTGCCTTTGCCTGGTTTTCCGTCGGAATAACAATGACCCTAATGGGAGTTAGAAACGCTTTCTTTGCGTTTGGTTTTTCTAAAGTTGACAAATTTATAGCCTATGCGGTCCAGTTTTTTCTTCCCGTGATATTTGCCTCCCTTGGTTATTTTATATTCTTGGCTGTTCTTGGCAAAAAAAAGATAAGAATTGTCTTAAACATTCTGATTCTTGTATGCAGCGGGCTATTTTTATTCTATCTTTTAAAGGAAGGAATTAGGGGGCCGGTTATTTCTGACTGGGGTTCAGAATATAGCGCTCCAAGTAGTGCTAATTTTTTTATGATGGTTCTTGCTGCTGCCGCTTTCCCTTTTCTTTTATACGGGGTTTTTGAAGGGGCAATAAAATGGATAAAGAAAAAGTCGCCTTTGCCGTCTGAAAAATTTTTATCTATTTTATCTGTTTTAATATTTATAATAGGAGCAGCGTTTGAGCAGCTTGGCAATGTTGGTTGGCATATCTTTTTTGTAAGAATAATCATTATTGCCAGCGCTTTGCTTGCCTACCTTTCTTATTATAAGCCGGGCGAGAACATTTGTTAGCTTTCTTGGCATTGTTGGAATAACCTATAGGTATTTCTTTTTTTAAAAACTATGGACGTACCTTTAACATTAAGCTTTTCTACCTGTTTTGTATTCGCCGGAACAGCGGCTGCTGTTTGGTTTTTAATCTTAAAACATTCAAAAGGAGATAAGGAATCTTTGCTTTTTGCTTGGTTTTGGTTTTTTGCGTCGGGAGTTGTTGGTTTTATGGGGTTGCGGACGCTCCTTTTTGGTTTAGGCTTTATTATTTTGGACCTGACCTTTGCCTTAATTGACCAGATATTTTTAATTGGCCTTTTAATTGTTCTGGGACATTATCTTTTTTATAAAGTTTCCTCAAAGGAAAAATTATCAAAGCAAATAGCTTTTTTTATTATTGCTCCGCTTTCTATACTTTCTATTGTTTTAATGTTTTATTACATCTATCAAATGAGTGGACCATTATCAAAACTCAGCATTGACAGCTTAAGAAGAGAGATTGTCTTAAATAGAGTTGTTTCTGACTGGGGGTCTGAGTTTGCCCCTCCAAAAGACTCGCTGCTGATTATTGGCTTTTTAGGAGCGACATATCTTATTCTCCTTCTTTATGATTTAGCTATTCGGATTATTGCTTGGCAAAAGAGCAAAAGCCTCAAACAGCCGTATCGCTTTTATGCGACAATTTCTTTGATTATCTTTTTAGCAGCTTTATTTTTCGACCAAAGAGGGATTAATGCCGGATGGAAACTTCTAATTTTTCGGACATCGGCATTGATTTCTGCTCTTATTGCCTATCTTGCTTATAGTAGCGAGAGCTTTTTGGAAAGAGGCCAAGAAAATAAAGAATAAATATGTTATAATTGTTATAAGTATATGGCTACAGGGATGTTGGTAAACAGCGTAGTCTGCCTTGCAATTTTCGTAGCTTCTTTGCTGACGAGCTATTCTATTTTAAACAAAAAAGACAAA
The DNA here is from genome assembly GCA_021163625.1 of bacterium. Taxonomy (GTDB): domain Bacteria; phylum Patescibacteriota; class Minisyncoccia; order Minisyncoccales; family CG1-02-41-26; genus JAGGTS01. Next base: position 10,803 of record JAGGTS010000018.1, read on the forward strand.
AGCAGGGCGGACATCTCTTTTGCAGGATTTTGGTTTTTTACTTCCATTGTTTGGATTTTAATGTCTATAAGCCTCGTTTTTTGCCAGAGAGAAATGTGGCAGAACGACCTTCTTCTTAACAAGTACGGGGTTCAGACATTTATATTTGCCCAAATTGTTGCTGGCTCATACTATGCTTTTTTTAGGGTTTTTAGAAATGATAGAATAGCTATTCTTGGATTTTTTTCCTACATCATATTAGCAGCTGTTGCTTTGTTCTCTGTTTATAGTAAGGGTGGTATTGTTTTAAGCCAGAGAAGTTTTTTCTCTGTTGAATATAGATTAAATCCTGTAACTTGGCACATCTTCCAGATTATTTTTTCTGTTGGAATATTATGTTTGGTTTACGATATTGTAAGGCTTATTGCCATTAGCGTGAAAGCCGGGAAATTAAAAGGGGCAAAATATCTTTTTGCAGGATTTTCTATTATTTTGTATGGAATTTTTGGTTATTTTGATATGCAAGGGATTACCACGCAGTGGACTATAGTTTTATATAGGATAGGAGTTGCTACTGCTGCTATCATCGCATATCTTGCCTATAACGGAGGGCCGATAATAGAAGATTTCAAGGGAGTCTTTAAGGCTTCATAGATAGAATATTAGCTTATGAGGAAAAATATTTTTAAAAGACTGTTTCTGATTTTAATAAGTGTCGGGATATTGCCGGTCCTTGTTTTTTCTTTTTTGAGCATAAACAGCTATCAGGAACTTATTTTAAAGTATGCCCCATATATCCAATCGCATCCAGATGTTATTTCCCAAACCCAGCTTAGCTACAAAAATGTAAAAATTCAGGCCGTCTTAATTTTTTTGCTGGTTGTGATTTTTGTTTTATTTTTTAGCATAGTCTTTAGCAGAAGATTTTTGTATCCGATAAAAAAATTAGTTGAAGGCACGGCTGCTTTAAGTAAGGGAAATTTAAAAACAAGGATTCACTTAAAGACAAATGACGAATTTGAAGACCTTGCTGATTCATTCAACAAAATGGCAGAAGACCTTTACAAAAGCCATAGCGCTCTTGAAGAGGCAAAAACAATTCTCGAGATAAAAGTCAAGGCAAGGACAAGGGAGCTCGAGGAATTAAATCAAGCGTTGGAGGAAAAGGTTAGGCAGAGGACGAAAGAATTACAAAAAAAAGTAAGTGATTTGGAAAAATTTAATAAGCTTACTGTCGGCAGAGAACTAAAAATGGTTGAGTTAAAAAGAAAAGTTAAATTGCTGAGCGAGGAACTTGAAAAGCTCAAAGCAAAGTGTTCGGCAGAAG
>JAGGTS010000062.1 GCA_021163625.1 bacterium
CTATCTTATTTTAAGGGCTTTTTATTGGCATTAGTATATAGGTGTAGTAAATATCTCCCACAGGCTTTAAAACACCAGGGCCCTCTTGCCCGTTTAGTTCAAAGAAAACCTCTGAACTCATTATACTGTTTAGTCCGTCCAACAAAAATTTATAATTAAAGGAAACAACAACACTTTCCCCTTCTACTCTCGCGTCGATATAAGAAATATTTTTCCCAATATCTGCAGCTTCGGAAGAAATCTCTACTTTATTTGCTTGCGAGTCTGCCTTTATTTTAACTTCTAAAACTTTCCCGCTGAAAATACCAGCTTCCTTAATTCTGGATTGCAATTTGTTTTTATCTATCTGTATTCTTGTTTTATATTTTTTTGGTATAACGTCTTGGTATTTTGGATATTCACCATCAATTAATCTGGTTATAAAATTTACTTCGGGATGATCTATCGTATCCATATTAATCTCAAATAACACCTGATTATCCTGCGTATAAATATTAACAGGAAGGCTGTTTTTTTGACTTATAATATTTAAAAGTTCTCTTACCGCTTGCTGAGGGATAATAAATGATTGTTTTTTCCTAAACGGTTTTTCTATTTTATTTTTTCTCTCTCCAAGCCTGAAACTATCTGTTGCCACCATTTTTATCATATCTTTCTCAAGGCTAATATATATGCCTGAAATTTCTGGCCTGACTTGAGAAATTGATGAAAATTCTACCACTTGGGAAAGCCCTTTATACAATAAATCTGCCTGCACCTGAATTGGTTCTTTTTTTTCTATTTTTGGTATTACAGGAAACTCGTCAATATTTTGTGAATTTATTTTTGCTGTTTGGTTTTCAGTAGTAATTTTTAAACTATCGTTTTCGGTAGTCAAATTTATTTTTTCACTACCAATCAGGGATATAAAGTTTGAAAAAATAGAGCCAGGAACCAAGATGCTGCCTTCTTGTTCAGTCTTTGACAAAACCCACCATTTTATTGTGCTTTCTATGTTTGTTGTTGTCAGCTCAAGGAAATTCCCTTTTGCTGTTAACAGGATATTTTGTAAGGCAGGGAGACTCAAATTTTTTCTTATTATTCTATCGCACACACTTAAAGCATTTTTAAGGTTTTCTTTTAAAACTTCTAATTTCATATTAAATAATAATTCTAATAATATTATACATTATAAATTATTATTAGAATAGCTATACATTTTATCATATCTGTAAATACAAAATTTAACATCGACTTTTTTTCAATCCTCATTTTTTGAGAATTAGCGCTATAATGGAATAATAATACTGTTTTTGCTATACAAATAACAGAATAAATGTTGCTGACATATTGTTAATGTTTTTTATATAAGGGGTTAATATGGTGTGAAATAACGGGTTATATTTTTGTAAATCATTTTTACTCTCTAAATCTATAAATAATATTTTTATTTGTTTACACTTGTTATCCACCTATAAATCACTATAAACTCTCTGCTTTATCATATTAATTTCAGTTAAAAGACTATCGTCTAATTCCAATTGTTTTGCTATTTTTTCGCAAGCGTAAATAGCAGTAGTATGGTCTTTCCCTTTAAACCTTCTTCCAATTAGAGAGTAGGATTCTTTCAATTCTTCCCGTAATAAATACATTGCTATTTGTCTTGGCTTAACTATTTCCTTTCTTCTTGTTGCCTCCAATAATTCTTTTTCGTCTAAGTCGTAAAAAGAAGCGACTGATTTTATAATTTTTTTAAAATTTACTGATTTTTTAAGCGGGTTTAATTGGCTTTTTAGCAATTCCTTCACAATATTAATGTCGGGAGTTTTTTGGTTTAAATTTTGAAAAATAACCAAGCGGTTAACAAAACCCTCAATTTCTCTTATATTTTTTTGGATATTAGACGCTATATAGTTTAGCGCTTCCTGGTTTAAGTTTATATTTTTTTCCTCTAATTTAGATTTTAGGATAACAATTCTCGTTTCGAGGTCCGGTGTGCCAATGTCTATTGTCATTCCTCCTCCAAATCTTGAGCGCAGCCGCTCTGTGAGCGTTGGTATTGCTGAAGGAGGTCTGTCTGATGAAAGTATTATCTGCCGCTGGTGCTGGTAAAGGTGATTGAATATGTGAAAAAACTCTTCCTGGGTCTTTTCTTTTCCGGCAAAAAACTGAACGTCATCCATAATTAAAACATCAATTTTATGCATTTTCTTTTTTAAAGAAGAAATGCTGTGATTTCTTATTGAGTCGATAATTTCAGAGATAAAACTCTCAGAGGTTGTATATCTTATAGCAACATTTTTTGCATTTAATAATATTTTATTGCCGGTTGCTTGGAGCAGGTGAGTTTTACCTAATCCAACCCCTCCGTAAATAAATAAGGGATTGTAAACGGCTCCGGGGTTTTCAGAAACAGCCAGCGAGGCAGCATGCGCCATCTCGTTAAAAGAGCCGACTATAAAGTTGTCAAAATTATATCTTGGATTAAGGTTTGTTTCTTGGTCAACGCTAAATTCCTGAAATTGCAGCTGGGGGCTGTTTAGTATTTTATCACGTTTTTGTGTCCGCTTTTGTTTTATATTAGAGGTCAGTGAGGAGTTATTATGTTGGGCGACAATGAAATCAATATCTTTCACGCCTTTCTCTAAAGACCTCAATATTTTTAAAATGATTTGTTTATATTTTGTTTTAAGCCATTCTTTTGAAAACGAATTAGGGGTAGAGACAACCACTATCCCTTCCTTTATAGAATCTATTTTTGTATTACGAAACCAAGTGGCAAAGTTGGCCTTGGATACTGTAAATTGGATTTGAGACAAAACAGATTGCCAAAGCTCTTGGTTGTTCATAATTTGAATTTTATTTA
>JAGGTS010000044.1 GCA_021163625.1 bacterium
CCTTTTGGTTTAAAACCACATCAAGGGCAATTGTGCTTTTTCCAAGCTTTCTGTCTCCTATGACAAGCTCTCGCTGGCCGCGGCCCAGCGGCAACATCGTGTCAATCATTTTTATTCCCGTTGACAAAGGAACTGAAACAGGCTGGCGGTCTATGATAGGAGGAGCTGGCCGGAAAACGCTTTCTTGCTCTCCTGAAATTTTCCCCAGATTATCAATTGGCTCACCAATGCCGTTAACTACTCTCCCAAGGTAAGATTCCCCGACAGGAATCTTAAATGCGGTTTTTGTCCTAAATAAAGGCTTTGAATAATCAACTTCTTTGGGCTTGAAAAATAAGACTTCTGCAAATTCTTGGTCATAGCCTATAACTATGCCTGCTTTCTTTTTGTTTTCCCATATTAAAACTTCATTCAAAAAGACATTTGGAAGGCCAGTCACTTTTCCTACTCCTTGATAAAATGAATTTATATGCCCTATTTCTTTAACAATAGCCATAAGCTAAATTTTTATTTTTATTCAAACAATTTTTCAATTTTTGACCTTAGGTTTTCCTCAAGCGACAACCCCCTGAAATCCAAAATAAAGCCTGATATTAAGCTTTTATCTATCTTTTGCTCAAGCTTAACTGACCTAAATTTAGATGGAAATTTTTCTTTTAAAACCTCTGAAAGTTCGCTTGCCTGGGACCGTGTCAGCGGAAACGCAGAAGTAATTAAAATTTTTATTTCCATATGCCTAAATTTAATTTCTTCCCTTCTTTTTTCCTCTCTAATCTTGTCTACAATTTTTGAAACCTCAGGAACATTCAGCCTATTTGCCTTCTTAATAAGCCTCTGCCATAGGCTGTCCTGAATTCTCTTTTTCGTTAACTGAGAGAAATCATTATTGAAGATATCCAAAACTCCCCTGATAACTTTGTTTTTATAATCATCTGCAAGCTTATCTTTATATTCGTCTAAAATCTGCTGGCTATGCTCTTTAACTAAACGGATTGCCTCTTCCTCTTCTTTGAAAGCCTCCTCCTTTGCTTTATTTTTCATCTTTCTAACCATATCCTCTGCTTCTGATATCATATTTTCAATTCTTGCCCTTGCCGAAACCATTTCCTGTTCTTTTTGCTTCTGCCATTTTCTCTTCTCTTCTTCAATCAGCTCTTGCGATTTTTTTATTTTCTCAGCATCCTCCTTTTCTTTATGCAGGGCAGCAATAAATGGTTTAAAAAATAGCCATTTTAAAATCAGGAAAAGAAGCAGGAAATTTAAAGCCTGAATAAGAAAAATTTTAAAATCAATTCCTAAAGCTCCTAATAGCCTCATAAAAATATTTGACTTTTCTGTTAGCGGCTAAGGCAAAACGCCTTTACTGCTAAAGCACTTTGCCAATATCCCGCTTGTCCTCACAGCGCCTTGCTAAGCGGCAAATTTTAATATTAAAGCAACTACTAAAACATAAATTGCAACTGCCTCGGCAAAAGCGATAGCAATAAGCATTGAAATTTGAATCTTAGCGGCAGCAGAAGGGTTCCTTGCCATAGCAATCATTGCCGCTGCTCCAATTATGCCGATAGCCAAAGCAGGGCCCAAGGAGCCAACACCCATTAAAATGGCAATTGAATGCGCTAAATCTGCCATAATGCAATTAATTATAATTTCTTTACTCTATTTGACCTTTAATTATAAGCATTACTGTATGACAATTCTATTATATAACAGTGGGAAAAAATACCTAATATCACTCTACCATTTTACAAAAACTAAGATTAAAACAGAAAAAACTAAAGCCTGAAAAGCGCCGATGAACAACTCAATAAGCATAAAAGGAACTGGCAAAAAATAAGGGACAATAAGGGCTAAGATAAGCATCAAAACTTCGCCTGCAAAAATATTGCCAGTAAGCCTGAACGATAAAGAAACTATTCTTGTCACCTCGCTTAAATCTTCAAAAAAAATTAAAACAGCCCTAAAAACAGAATTAACTCCTACCTTGAGGTACGCCTTTGCCTCAGTAAATTTTACAGTCAGCAGTTTAATCAAAACAATCGAAGTAATAGCCATCGAGCCGGTGGTGTTTAAGTCTGCGTTAATTGTTTTAAAAATAGGGACAACCCCACTTTTCGTTTTTAGAACCAGTGTTCCGATAAAACCGGGAACCAAGCCAAGCCAGTTTGCAGTAGTAATATAAACAAACAGGCAAGCAATTAAAGGAAGGACCTGCCAGCTTAAAGGGCTGTCTTCCAATATGCCGTTTATAAAACTGTAAAAAAATTTAATTAATACTTTTGAAGAAACAACCAAATAATTATTTTTTCCTTTTTTCAAATAAAAAGCGGCAAGCCAGGCGACAAATATCAATACAAGCATTGTCGCCCAAGTTGCAAGAACTGTGTTTGTTATATAAAAATTGTCGCTAACTTGAATAATCTTATCGGCTGCAAGAGATATATTAAGCATAAAATTTAATTAATTTAACGCCAGCCTGACTGCGTTTTTTTCATATTATAAAATACTAACCACTCTTTTGCAATTATGCTGGCTGGCAGTATAACCTTTCAATTCGGCAAAAATAAGAATTTAAAAACGAAAAAATTGGCGGCAAAATATATAGCCATTTTTTTAGGCTTACCAGTTCGTAAAAAAAAACAGCGGCACCCAAGAATCTATTTTATATTATTATATTTATATTATATATATGCAGGACAACCGCGCGCACCCTAAGTAAGCAAATTGCCGCTAAGGGCAATTAATAATAGATAAATAAAAATAAAAAGATTTATAAAAAAACCCCTAAACATTATATAAGAATTGATTTGTTTAGGGGATGAGCATTGTTTTGCTTTCGCGGCATAACTGCCACTATGCTATCTGGTTAAAATCAGCTATTTTTTTAAGGTACATTTGAAATAGTTTAAAAATTCTTCCTCCTCCAGAGCCTCTAATAAAACAGAAAAAACATAAGGATTCCCGTTTTTAATGTTATTTGCTTCTGTTCTTTCAAGGACATATTTCAATGTAAGCTCATCAACCATGCCGTCATATTTTGAGTCTAAAACAAGTTTTGCGAGGTAGTCTAAACAAAACAAAACAAGAGTGTTATTTCGGTTTGCATTTAGTTCTGGATAATTTCTGTTAGATTCGCCTTCCAACTCTTTAACAACAGCATAAACTTTTTTAAAAACCCTTTCCACCGCTTCAGAAATCATATCACTTCCCTCCTTATTTTTTATTTTTTAACTTAATTTATTTAAAGCCTTTTAAAATCTAAAAGAGCTTTATATAATTATATAATACTGTTTTCATAAAAAAATCAACTAATCGCCTTGACATTGATTGACAAACAGAACTTTCTTTGTTATACTAAAAAATCAACAAAAATAAAATATTAGAATAAAAATATGGCAGTTTCATTTGAGGAAATAGAAAGCAAAATAAAAGGGGTTATCTTAGGGGTGCTTGGCTCTATTATCGCAAGTTTTAGCATCGCCTTGGGCGTTTCTGTCTTGACTTCAGACAGCTGGACCATAATATTTTCCGGTTTGATTGTGGGGATAGCAAGCAGTTTTGCCAATTCCCTTGCCCCGTTAACCTCAAAATCGCGCCTGATTAGCTCAAGGAGTTTTTCCAAAGAAGACTTATGGCAAGTCATTATATCGCTTGTTTTTACTTTTGTTGTTGTCGGCCTTCCGTTGCTGCCCTATCCTATAATGGAAAATTTAAACATCGCGAGAGTAATTTCAATTACAACCGGACTTGTCCTTTTGTTTATTTTTGCTGGCAATAAAGCGCAATTAGAAAACGATTCTCCTATTGGCTACGCTCTCGGGATAGTTACTGTTGGGATAATCATCGCTGCTCTTTCATATTACATCCCATTGTATTTTATAAAATAAAAAAGAAATTGCAGCGTTTTTTCGTTTTGCACCCAAACGCCGGAACAAATTAATCAAATAATATTTTTTAAATCCGAAAAAATTTTGAGGATTTCTTTTTTTGCAGGCAAATTTGTTTTTATGACCGGCTTTAAGTTTGAAATGGCTTGAAATATCTTTTTATCAAAAGAAATTTTGCCGAGAACAATATCTTTCCTGTTCTTAGCGCTAATTTTACTCGCCCAATTCTCTATTCTCTTGCTTATTGTTTGGTTTATATCCCATTTATTAATTACCAAACGCCAAGGTATATCAAAATAATTTACTACTTTCATAACCCTCTTCAGGTCTGAAAACCCCGAAAGCGTCGGTTCAGTAACCAAAACAGAAAAATCAACGCCCTTTAAGCTTGAAACAACAGGACAACCTGTGCCAGGCGCAGAATCAATTATTTCTATATCTGCTTCAGTTTTGTCTGCCTCAGTTTTTATGCGGTCAACTATTTTCCCGGAACCGCTTTCTCCCGGGAACAACCCCCCAGAAATTAAAACAAGGTTCCTGCTTATTTTTTTCATTTTAATCTCGCCGTTTTGGACAGGCACCATTTTAATTGCTTTTTTAGGGCAAACAGCCTCACATAAACCGCAGCCCTCGCATAAAAAAGGATTAATCACTGGTTTTCCATTTATCATTTTAATAGCGCCAAAGCGGCACTTTTCAGCGCAAATTCCGCACCTATCGCATTTTCTATAATCTATTTTGGCTTTTAGGGAGTCTGTGACCGGGATAATTTTATCCCAATTTACCCCGCCGAGCCAAATATCCAAATTTGGCGCATCTACATCGCAATCAACAGCAACAACCTTTCTTTCTTTGGAAAACAGCAAAGACAAAGACGAAGAAATCATTGATTTCCCTACCCCTCCCTTGCCTGAAGCAATAGCTATTTTAAAAACTTTTTTTGACAACATTTTTGCTATTTTAATTTTAATTTAATTTGAATATCAACCATTGGTTTGGCTCTTTAAATTTTAGCAAGGAATACTCGCCTCTTATCCGTTCCCCTTCCAATTTAAAAACAAGATTTTTTTCATTTCTTCTAATTAATTTATACTTTCCTTTATCAAAAATTTTTACAACTCCAGCGCCGTATTGGCCTTCTGGGATTTCTCCCTCAAAATCAATGTAACTAATGGGATGGTCTTCCGTTTGAACTGCCAGCCTCTTTAGCCCCTTTTTATATGGTATTCCTTTGGGCACAGCCCAAGACTTTAAAACTCCATCCATTTCCAGCCTAAAATCAAAATGATGATGACTTGCCCAATGCTCTTGGACAACAAATCTGTCCATTTCTTTTGCCAAAACCTTTCCTTTCGGTTCTGAGGTAATTTTAAAGTCCCTTTTTGACCAATATTCTTTTAAGGGTTTATGTTCCACTTTGTTTAGAAATTAAGAGCTTAGAGAATTCCAAAAAACATTATTAAGCCGAGAACGACCATAATAATGCCCGCCCAAAAATGCAAATATCGTATATTTTTCTCTTTCCATCCAGAGACATCTTCAACCTTTTTAAAGCCAAAATAAACCAAAATAACCACAACCGCCATTGGCAAAATGAATATAAGATTATAAAGCAGAAGCCACGGTATAGCTTTTAAAATTTGCAGATTTGAAAGAATGCCGCCGGCTATAACATAAGGACCAATTGTGCACGGCAGGAGAAATAGGGTAACAAAAATTCCAATGATAAAGGCGCCTATCGGCGAGGTTATCCCCGAAATTATTTTTTTGACTTTTGGCCTCAAAGACAACGGCATTTCTGTCCCTAAAGTTCCCGGCTTATAGCTTATAAAATCCTTTATATTTAAAACGCCCAAAATAATAGCTAAAATGCCTAAAATTTTATAAGACCAAACTCTTGCCACTGTAAATGTTTGGATAAACTGAAAAAATTTTATAATAGCCAAGCCATACAAAAAATAAATAATGAAAATTGAAACAATAAAAGCAAATCCTGCAAGTAAAACATTCTTCTTTTTTGGATCATAGGAAAAAATAGCGAGAAGGACCAAAGCTAAAACAGCCAAAGCGCAAGGGTTAACCGCATCTACGGAAGCAAGAAAAATAACTTTTGCAAATGTCAGCTTACCCTCTTCTTCTGAAATTAAGTTTTTTTGAGAAGGAGAGAGGTTATTTTTTCCTTCATTTAAATCAGTTTTTGGCAAAAC
>JAGGTS010000023.1 GCA_021163625.1 bacterium
AAATTATTTTTGAAATCGGCTTTCCCTGCCTGCTTATTTCTTTTAGAACATTGACCAGAACAAATAAGGGAGATTCGCAAAAATTATTTGATTTTGAATAAAAATGGCCTGAAAGCTCTCCGCCAAAAATAATATTGTCTTTTTTCATTCTCGCTTTTATAAAAGCATGGCCAACTCTTGAAATTATCGGTTTGCCTTTGTTTTCTATAACAATATCTCTTATTGCATTGCTTGACCGAACGTCATACAAAATTTTAGCGCCTGGGTTATTTCTTAATATTATCATCGCCATCAAGCAAATAATGAAACTTGAAGATATTGCCTTTCCCTTTTCGTCAATAAAAACAATCCTATCGCCATCCCCGTCAAACGCAACACCCAAATCAAGTCTCTTTTCTTTAACAAACTCCTTTAATGATTTGATATTTTTATCTTTTAAAGGGTCTGGCAGATGATTTGGAAAATTTCCGTCAATTTTTGAAAAAAGGGAATAAATTTTGCAAGGCAGATATTGCTTTAACCCGCTGATTAGAATTCCTGCTACAGAGTTCCCAGTGTCAATAGCAATTTTCAAGCGGGAAACATTTGATATATCCCCTGTTTTTGAAAAATTATCTTTCAAGTACTCTTTTAAAACGCTTTTTTTGTGCACTTTCCCTTTTGGGATGTTTTTTTTGCCAGTATTTTCTGTTAAAACAAGTTTTTTTATTTTTTTTAGGCCGCTTTCCTCTCCAATAGGCACTGCATTTTCTCCAACAAGCTTGAATCCGTTAAATTCTGGCGGATTATGGCTAGCGGTTACCATTATTCCTCCATCAAAGTTGTATTTCCAAACAGAAAAATAAAACATAGGCGTGGTTACCATTCCAATATCTATTACGTCAACCCCTTTTGCAATAATTCCATTTTTTAAAGCCAAGGATAATGTTAACGAAGAATTCCTGCTGTCTCTCCCAACAACAACTTTTATTTTTCTTCCTTTTCTTCTTCCTTTTTTGCTTAAAAAGTCAACGAACGCTTCTGCTAAAACGCTGGCAAAATATTCATTTATTTCTTTTGGATAAACCCCCCGTATATCGTAAGCCTTAAAAATATTTTCTTTTACTTTATTTTCATCCATACCAACAACATAATGCTTATATCTTTATTCTTAATTTTAAATCAATAGTTAAGATAAAAATAAAATTTCCGCATTGTTTATTAATTATACACTATTTGACTTTTTTGGAAATATTATTAAAATAATAAACATATTGATGCAAAATTAAAAAACAGCAAGCCAAGTTCCATAAAAGCAAAAGCATTGAAAATGCTAATAATAAAAATAAAATAACCAATTAAAGGCAAAATGAACTACGAATTAACTTTTCTTATAACAACAAAATTAGACGAAAAAGAAATTGACTCCTTAATTAAGCAAGTGGAAGAAAAAATGCTTGAAAAAACTTCTATTACAAAATCAATACCGCCAAAAAGGATAACGCTTGCTTATGAAATAAAAAAAGAAACAGAGGCCTACTTAAAAACGGTAGAATTTGAAAGCAACCCAGAAAATATAGAGGAAATTAAAAATAGCCTTGAGAAAGAAAACAAAATTCTGCGATATCTTTTAATTAAAAAAGAAAAACAAGCTAAAACAGAAAAATTAAACGAGGAAGCAAAAAAAGAAATAAAATAAAATAAAAAGTCGTTTATAAAACCGCAGAGTACTGCTAAAAAATAAATGAATTTAAATAAAGTTTTTATTCTTGGCAACCTTACCAGAGACCCTGAAAGAAAAAGCCTGCCAAGTGGCCAAAGCGTAACATCTTTTGGTGTTGCAACCAACCGTTTTTTTACGAACCAACAGGGAGAAAAAAAACAAGAAGTAGAATTTCATAATATAGTCCTTTTTGGAAGATTAGCGGAAACCGCCTATCAGTATTTAAAAAAAGGCTCTTTGGTGCTAATAGAAGGAAGGATTAAAACAAGAAATTGGCAAGACCAAAACAATTTCACACATTATAAAACAGAAATTATTGCTGAAAGATTACAACTTGGGCCAAAAAATATTCAGGTAGAAACAGATTTTGATAAATTTGATGAAAAAGAAAAAAGGAAAAATGATATATCCGAGGAAGAAATACCCGTGATAGAAGAAGATAAAAATTTATTCCAAGACCAAGATAAAAATACAGACCAAGAACAAAGCAAAGAAGAAATAGATGTAAAAGATATACCTTTTTAGCTGCAGGGATTCAAATAACAACAGCTTTCGTTTTCTAAAGATACTTAATATTTTAATTTTACATTTTAAGGTTTATAATTTTATATTTTTACTATGGCTTGTTTACTATGCCAAAAAAATATTGAAGACATTGACTTCAAAAATACCCAGCTTTTGAGCAGGTTTATTTCTGCAATGGGCAAGATAAGACCAAGAAAAAAGACTGGCCTTTGCGCCAACCATCAAAGAAAATTAGCTAGAGCTATCAAAAGGGCAAGATTTTTAGGTCTTATGCCCTACTCTAAAAAGTAATCTAATTTTTAATTTAATTTTTTAAGCCTCTTGGTCTATTTTTTCCCTTAAGGCTTTTATTATTTCCTTTTCAATTTTTGGATTGTCTTTTAAATAGCGCCTTGCGCCTTCCATGCCTTGCCCTATCCTTTCTTTTCCAAACTGGTACCAACTGCCAGATTTTTTAATAATATCATACTTTAGCCCTGTATTAATAATGTCAGCGATTCTTGAAATTCCTTCATTGTAATAAATGTCAAACTCTGCAGTCCTAAAAGGAGCGGCAACTTTATTTTTAACAATCTTTGCCTTTATCCTTGAACCAATAATTTGGTCTTTCTGCTTAATTTGGGCAATTCTCTGAAGATGAATTCTCACCGATGAATAGAACTTTAAAGCCATTCCACCAGGTGTTGTTTCCGGATTGCCGAACATAATTCCAATTTTCATTCTTGTTTGATTCAAAAATATAACTAATGTTCCTGTTTTTGAAACAATGCCGGAAAGTTTTCTTAATGCCTTTGACATCAGCCGGGCCTGCAACCCTATTTGCTGCTCATCCATTTCTGCTTCTATTTCTGTCTTAGGCGTTAGGGCAGCAACAGAATCAATAACTATCGTATCAACTGAATTCGATCTGACAAGCGTCTCCACAATTTGTAATGCCTGCTCGCCAGAATCCGGCTGGGAAATTAAAAGCTGACCAATATCAACACCAATCCTTTTTGCATATTCAGAGTCTAAGGCATGTTCAGCATCAACAAAAGCGCCTACTCCCCCTTTCTTTTGGGTTTGGGCCAATATATGAAGAGCTAAAGTAGTTTTACCGGTTGATTCAGGGCCAAAAATTTCAATTACTCTGCCCCTTGGAACGCCTCCAACCCCCAAAGCTAAATCCAATGAAATAGAGCCCGTTGGAATAACATCAACATCAACTTTTTTTATGTCAGAGAGCTTCATAATCGCCCCTTGGCCAAACCTTTCTCTTATTTCCTCAAGGGCTTGTTCCAAATCTTTTTCCTCTTCTTCTTTTTTATTTTTTTTATTGCTTTTTGGCATAAACTTTTGCTCTCCTCTATTCTAAAGATAGAGCTTTAATTGGAAATGTCAAATAAAAAACAGTTAAAATAATTCACTATCGTCTTCCGACTTTACATAAACCTTTCTTGGCTTCGCCCCATCAGCAGGCCCTATAACCCCGTTTTCTTCAAGCATATCTAATATCCTCGCCGCTCTTGCATATCCTATTTTTAGCCTCCTTTGCAAAAGAGAGGCAGAAGCCTTTTGGTATTCAATAACAATTTCTCTTGCTTTGCCGTATAAATTGTCATCGCCGGAAAGCTCCGCTTCTTTTTCAGGCTGAGGTTTTTGGAGGTCTCTTTCCAGCCTTTCCGAGAGTTCATCGCCATTTTCCAATCCATCTTCCTTTTTTAGAAAGTTAACAACTTTTTTGATTTCAGCAGAAGAAACAAAAGCTCCCTGAATTCTTTTTGGCCGAGAAAATTCTGAAGAGATAAAAAGCATATCCCCTCTGCCAAGCAATTTTTCCGCGCCCGCTAAATCTAAAATAGTCCTTGAATCAACTTGGCTTGCAACCTGAAAAGCGATTCTCGAAGTAATATTTGCCTTAATCAAACCAGTAATCACTTCAACAGAAGGACGTTGAGTGGTCAAAATTAAATGAATACCGACTGCCCTTGCAAGCTGGCTTAAACGAACAATACTATTTTCAACCTCCCTGCCTTTTGCCATCATAAGATCAGCCAATTCATCAATAATTAAAGCGATATAAGGCATTGTTTCAAACCCTTTTTCTCCCATTTTTTTCTTTTCAAAAAGCATTCTATTAAAAGAAAGTATATCTCTTGCCCCTGCCTCTCTTAAAATCTCAAATCTTCTTTCCATCTCTCCTATAAGCCAATTTATTGCATTTATCGCTTTATTGACATCAAGAATTACCGGCGTTAAAAGATGGGGCAAAGAAGCATAAATTGAAAACTCAACCCTCTTGGGGTCTATTAATATTAATCTTAAAGTTTTCGGCGAATTCCTGTAAATTAAGCTTAAAATTATAGAATTTAAGGCTATTGTTTTGCCTGCTCCCGTAGCGCCTGCGACAAGCAAGTGCGGCATTTTAGCCAAATCGGCAAAAAACGGCTTACCCATCACGTCTTTTCCTATAGCGAGAACAAGGGGAGAAGGATTTTTCTTAAATTCCGGCAAAGCAAGCAAATTTCCTGTTTTTACCTTTGCTCTTATTTTATTTGGCACCTCAATTCCAACAAGCGACCTGCCTGGAATCGGAGCTTCAATCCTTATCGGGTGGGAAGCCAAAGATAAGGCAAGGTCATTTGCCAAAGATGTTATTTTTGAAAGCTTTATCCCCTCAGCGGGCTTTAAAGTATATTGGGTTACAGTAGGCCCAATATTTACTTCTGACATCTCAACATTAATGCCAAAATTTTTTAAAGTCCTTTTGATAACAAGGGCATTATATTCAGTATCTCCGCTCGTAGGGACTTCCTCCTTTTGGTCTAAAAGCTCAATCGGAGGTGGTTTGTATTTTGAGTCAATCCGGAAAGGTTTTTGATAGCGGGTTTTTTTGCCTTCTTCGATGAAATCAGATTTCCAAGAAGAAGGCATTGACTCTTTTTTTGTCCCGTTTTTTATCGGAATCTTTGTAATTTGCAGAGGCTCAACGGGTTTAATCTCAATGTTGGACAAAGTTGATTCCTTCTTTGTTTGCTCGGCCTGCTCTTCTTTTTCTTTGCCTTTATTAGATTTTTTAGCAAAAAAGGCGAACAAACCGCGGAATCCGCTTGGAGAAAACTCCCAAAGAATAAGAAGACTTATTATAATTAAAGCAAAAAATATAATCTTTGCCACAAACGGACTAAGATAGTGAAAAAACGGCCAACTAATAATATATCCAGCCCATCCTCCTTTTTCAGGAGAAAGACTGAAGCAGGAAAAAAGCCCTGAAATGCTTATTATCAAAGCAGATAAAGCGTATAGGAGAGGCATCAAAACTTTTTCTTTAAGCGGCTTGATAAGAAGCGCAGCGCCAAGAAAAAACAAAAAAGGGATAAAAAATGCCGTATCTCCTATCAGAAAATATAATCCTTTGACAATAAGATTCCCAAGAACTCCTGCCTTCTTAAAAAATGCAAGAAGAATAATTACCCCAACCAAAACTATAATTACGGCCACAATATGCCCTTTTAGTCTGTCGCTGAGGACATAACGACGAGTTTTCTGTTCTGCTTGAAAATTTTTGTTGTTTTTATTCTTTTTATTTGCCACAGATAACAAACAAAGATTAAATACATTCGCCAACCAGTTCGCTTGGATGGCAAAATTAGAAAAATAAATAGTCGGTTAAATCAAAAATAATTCAAAAATAAAACTTGGATTTTTTAGCTATCAGGCTTTGGTAAACGAAAGCCTGTTCCTGCAGGGATAAGTCTTCCTATTATAACATTTTCCTTAAGCCCATGCAAACCGTCCTTTCTGCCTTCAAGAGCGCTTCTTATTAGGACTCTGGAGGTTTCCTGAAATGACGCTGCCGATAAAAAGCTGTCAGAGCTTAAAGCAACCTTTGAAATGCCAAGAAGTACGGTTTTTCCTTTTGCTTTTTTCTTATTCTCTTTTTCAAGATTTCTGTTTGTTTCCTCAAAAATCGCCTTTGAAACTATTTCTCCGGGAACCCAATAACTGTCACCTGCGTCAGTAATTTTTATTCTTGAAAACATTTGCCTTATTATCACCTCGATATGCTTGTCATGAATATTTATGCCTTCTGATACATAAATTTTTTGCACTTCTTTCAAAATATAGCGTTTAGTTTCTGCTTCACCTTTTGTTTTGAATAATTTTTTGAGGTCCAAATTTCCTTCGGAAAGAGGCTGCCCTTTTGCTACAAGGTCGCCTTTTTTAACATAAATTCTTCTGCCTTTTGGAACAACATATTCTACAATATCTTTTTTCTGCTTGTTCTTGCCGCTGGAATTATGAAGCACTTTAATCAAGCCGCTCTTTTGATCAACATCTTTTACTGTTCCGTTGTCTAAGCTAATTATTCCCTCGCCCTTTGGCTTTCTTGCTTCAAAAATTTCTTCAACTCTTGGCAAACCTTGAGTAATATCGCCTCCTCCGCTAACTCCGCCCAAGTGAAAAGTCCTCATTGTCAATTGCGTGCCTGGTTCACCAATTGACTGGGCAGCGACAATCCCAACAGCCTGGCCAAGGTCGACTAATTTTCCTCGCCCCATTTCCATCCCATAGCACTTCTGACAAACGCCTCTCGTTGACTTGCAGGTCAAAGGCGAGCGCACTCTCACTTTTTCAACCCCCAACCTGTCTATTTCTTTTGCCTTATCCCAATCTATTGCCTGGCCTTTCTTTACTATCACTCTCTTTGAGCCTTTATCTTTAATGTCTTCTAAAGTGTACCTTCCAACAATTTTAAATATAAAATCTTGGTCTATTTCTTGCGCGTCTTTTCTGAAAATCTCAACCCCTTGGGTATCATGGCAATCTTTTTCTAAAACAATTACCTCATGGGAAACATCAACAAGCCTTCTGGTTAGATATCCAGAAGCAGATGTCCTTAAAGCGGTGTCGGCAGTTCCCTTCCTTGCGCCGTGTGTTGATATAAAATACTCCAAAACGTCAAATCCTTCTTTAAAAGAATGTTTTACAGGCAATTCAATAATCCTGCCGCTTGGAGAACTGACAAGCCCTTTCATCCCAGCCATCTGGACAGGCTGCGCCCAAGAACCCCTTGCGCCTGAATCAATAATAGAAAAGACAGTGCCGTCTTTTGGAAGGGCAGCAGGCACCAATTTTTCAACTTCTTCTTTTACCTTATGCCATATTTCAATTGTCTTTTCTGATTTTTCCTTTGGAGAAAGAAAGCCTTTCTTGAAAGAATCTTCTATTTTATCGATTTCTTTATCAGCTTCCTTAATTAAGTTTTCCTTTTCTTTTGGCACAACCAAATCGTCCATCCCCCAACTCATCCCAGATAATGTGGCATATTCAAAACCAAGTTTTTTTATTTTATCCAAAGAATCTTGAACTTCATTTTCTGGATATGCTTGGGCTATTTCTGAAATAATTTTTGAAAGTATTTTTTTATTTATATGTTCGTTTACAAAACGGTAATCAGAAGGCAAGGCTTGGTTAAACAAAATCCTGCCAGCGCTCGCTTCAACAATTTCATTAGCGCCAGAAGCATTTTCAATTGCCACCTTAATCTTTGCGCCAACATCAATATATCCTAAGCGATAAGCCATCAAGGCCTCATCTTGGCTGGAAAATATCTTTGTTTCGCCTTTTAGCCCCGGTTTAATTTTTGTCAAAAAATAAATGCCAAAAACAATGTCCTGAGTAGGCGTGATAACAGGCATGCCGCTTGCCGGCTTTAAAAGATTCTTTGAAGAAATCATTAATTGGGAAGCCTCCTCTTGCGCCTCTTTAGAAAGTGGAAGAAAAACTCCCATTTGGTCACCGTCAAAATCAGCGTTAAAGGCATTGCAAACTAATGGATGAAGCTTTATGGCCTTCCCTTCTATTAAAACAGGCTGAAATGCTTGGATGCCAAGGCGATGCAATGTTGGAGCACGGTTAAGCAATACTAATTTGTCTTTTACAACTTCCTCCAAAATTGCCCAAACCTCATCTATTCCTTCTTCTATCAAACGGCCTGCCCCTCTGATATTATAAGCCAATTCTTTGTCTAAAAGTTCTTTTATAACAAACGGCCTAAATATTTCCAAAGCCATAATTTTGGGAAGGCCGCATTGGTAAAGCTTTAAGTCAGGACCAGGAGCGATAACAGACCTTCCAGAGTAGTCAACTCTTTTCCCCAAAAGATTTTTTCTGAACCTTCCTTGCTTGCCTGCTAAAATATCGGCTAATGACTTTAAAAGGCGCTTCCCTCCTGTGGTAGCAGTAATTGTCTGCCCTTTTCTCATTTTATTGTCTAAGAGGGCGTCAACTGCCTCTTGAAGCATTCTTTTCTCATTGCGGACAATAACATCAGGAGCCGAAATTTCAAGCAGATATTTTAAGCGATTATTCCTGTTTATTACCCGCCTATAAAGATCGTTCAAATCAGAAGAAGCGTATCTTCCTCCATCAAGCTGAACCATGGGCCTTAAATCAGGGGGCAAAACAGGCAAAACAGTCAAGAACATCCACTCGGGCCTTATCTTTTCCCTTTCCATAGATTCTAAAAATTTTAATCTCCTTTGCGATTTCTTTTTCGTATCGCCAGACTCCTTTTCCAAATTACTCTTGATTTCCTTTATTTTTTTCTTTATGTCAAACTTCTCAAAAATCTTCCTCAAAGTTTCAGCGCCTGTGCCTGCTTCGAAAACTTCTCCGTATTTCAAAGAGTAATCTCGGTATTCTGGTTCTGAAAGAATTTTCAACGGTTTAATCTCAAGGATTTCAGACCTACGTTGATTAAAAATTCCCTTAAGCTCCTTTTCTTTCAACTTTTTTTCTTTTTGCGATAAATTTGCTTGGGACAGCTCCTTTATTTTCTGTCCAAGCTCTGCTTTAATATCTTTTAAGAGATTTTGTTTTGCGTTTTCGTCAACCTCAGTAATAATATAAGCAGAAAAGTAAATAACCTTTTCAATCTTCTGGACTGATTTATTAAGCAAAAAACCAATCGTTGAATAAGCCCCCTTTGAAAACCAAATATGAGCAACAGGAACAGCAAGTTTAATGTGGCCCATTCTTTCCCTTCTAACAGAACTTTTTGTTACCTCAACTCCGCATCTGTCGCAAACTATTCCTTTATAGCGCGCTCCTTTATATTTTCCGCAATAACATTCAAAATCTTTTGTCGGGCCAAATATCTTTTCACAAAAAAGGCCGTCTTTTTCTGGCCTCTGGGTACGATAATTAATGGTTTCGGGCCTTTTAACTTCTCCATGCGACCAGCTCAAAATCTCTTCAGGAGAAGCAATTTTAATGCTTATTGATTTTAAATCGCCAACTTTCACAAATATTTACAAGCTGCAGGCATAAATAGATATAAAGATAAAGTTATATCGGCTTTGTGTCTGCAGTTTGTAGTTTAGATTATTTACTTTTCAGCTGACTAATTTTTCTTTGTTTTATTTTCTTCTGGCTTTTCTTCGCTGCCTTCGCTGTCTCTGCTTCTTCCTTGGTCAGGCTCGCTCTCTGTAATCACATTCAAAGCTAATGATTTAAGCTCTGAAAGCAATAGATTAAATGATGCAGGTATATTAGGATTTTTTATAGGTTCACCTTTCAGAATCGCCTCGTAAGTTGCGCCTCTTCCAACGACATCGTCAGATTTTATCGTTAACATTTCCTGGAGAGTATATGCAGCCCCGTATCCTTCAAGCGCCCAGACTTCCATTTCCCCGAATCTCTGGCCTCCGAATTGCGCCCTGCCTCCAAGCGGCTGTTGGGTTATCAGAGAATAAGGGCCAATAGAGCGCATATGGATTTTGTCATCTACCATGTGTATCAACTTCATCATATAAATATAGCCGACAGTAACTTTTCTTGGGAACGGCTCTCCTGTTTTCCCATCGTAAACAGTTACTTGGCCGGATTCAGGCAATCCTGCTTTTCTTAATTCACGTTTTATATCTTCCTCGTCCGCACCAAGCAAAGAAGGAGAAATCGCAATGTAGCCAAGTTTTTTTGCCGCCCATCCTAAATGCGTCTCAAGTATCTGGCCTATGTTCATCCTTGAGACAACGCCTAAAGGATTTAAAACAATATCAACGGGAGTCCCGTCTTCCAAAAACGGCATTTCTTCTTCGGGTAAAATTTGAGAAACAGTCCCTTTGTTTCCATGGCGACCAGACAATTTATCGCCAACCTTTATTTTTCTGATTTGAGCAACTTCAACTCTTATTCGCTTAATAACTCCAGGCTCAAGCTTTGCTCCTCTTTTTCTTGTAAAGACTTTAACGCTTACAACTCTCCCTCCTTTGCCATGCTCCATTCTTAAAGATGTGTCCTTAACTTCTTTTGACTTTTCGCCAAATATAGCCCTAAGAAGCCTTTCTTCCGGAGTTAAAGTCTTTTCCCCCTTTGGAGAAATTTTCCCAACTAAAATATCATTCGGACCAACCTCGGCTCCGATTCTGACAATGCCTTCTTCATCTAAATTTTTAAGCTTTTCTTCTGAAACATTAGGGATATCATATGTGGTAACTTCCGGGCCGAGTTTTGTATCTCTGACATCGCAAACAAAATTTTCTATATGGATTGAAGTAAACGCGTCGCTTTTAAGCAATCTTTCTGAAATAACAATGCCATCTTCGTAATTTCCTCCCCTAAAAGGAAGAAAAGCAACTAAAATATTTTTTCCTAAAGCAAGTCTTCCGTCTTTCATAGCTGTCCCATCTGCAAGGATGTCCCCCCTCTTAACCCTTTGCCCCTTCATTACCCTTGGTTTTTGGTGTGTTGTCGTATACTGGTTCCTCCTTTTAAAATTTAGAAGATTAAAAACGTCGGTTCCGTTTTTTGTTTTTACTCTTATTTGGCTTGCGTCTACCTGGCTAACAATGCCATCACTTTTTGAAATCACTTCTTCGCCGGAATCAAGGGCTATTTTCCTTTCAGTGCCAGTGCCAACTAACGGCACTTCCGGCATTACCAAGGGAACAGCCTGACGTTGCATATTACATCCCATTAAAGCCCTATTTGCGTCATCATTCTGCAAAAAAGGAATTAGAGAAGCGGCAACACTCAACGGCTGTTTTGAAGAAACGTCTATAAAATCAACCTCCCCCTTTTTTACCTTTGAAGGTTCTCCCTTTTCTCTAACTTCCACCTCGTCGTTAATTAAAGTGTCATTTTGTGATATTTTTGCGCCTGCGTGAGCAATATTATATTTTTCCTCTTTACTTGCAGAAAGATATTTTACTTCTTTTTCTATTTTTGCATTTTTAACTTTAAAGTATGGCGTTTCTAAAAAACCGAAACGGTTAATTTTGGCAAAACAAGCTAAATGGTTAATCAAACCGACATTTTGCCCTTCTGGCGTCTGAATGGGACAAATTCTTCCGTAAAAAGACGGCTGAATATCCCTTACCTCAAACCCGGCTCTTTCTCTTGTCAATCCTCCCGGACCGGTTGAAGTCATTCTGCGTTTATGTTCAAGCTCGGACAACGGGTTATCCGCGTCCATAAACTGGGAAAGCTGAGAGGTAGCAAAAAATTCTTGGATTACTGTCATAACTGGTTTCGGGTTAATTAACTGGGACGGAGTTAAAGTGGCGCTGTCTAATGTTGACATCCTGTCTTTTATAATCCTTTCCATCCTCATTAAACCAACCCTTAATCTTGAGCAAAGAAGTTCTGAAAATGTCCTTACCCTTCTGTTGCCCAAATGGTCAATTTCATCGGGAGTGGCCTTTGGGTCATTGTTCATTTTAATAATCTCCCTAATAGTTGCTATTATGTCTTCAAGCTTTAAAACTTGGTCGTCTTTTGTAATGCTCTTCTCCAAGTCTAAATCTTGGTCAATATTTTTGTTGGAAGGCAAAGGTTTTAACTCGGGCAATCTGTCCCATATTTTCCACCTTCCTACCTTACTAAGATCATATCTCTGGAAGTTGCAAAACATATTCATAACAAGGTCTTTCGCGGCATCCGGACTTGCAAGGTCTCCCGGCCTTAATTTTTTATAAATTTCAACAAAAGCCTCCTTCTGGTTTGTTGAAGGGTCTCTTGAAAGCGTTTTTTCAATAAATTTTATTCTTCCAGAATCAACTTTTTCAAATTCTTTCTTAATCGCTGCTGTCTCCCATAACCCAAAAGCGCGAAGCAAAGTAGTTGCGGCAACCTTTCGTTGACGATTAATCTTGACACCTATAAAACCTGAACTGTCAGTTTCAAACTCAAGCCAGGCGCCTCTGTATGGAATGACTTTTGCCCCGAATAAACCATTCTTCAAAGATGTAAAGAATATTCCAGAGGAACGGATAAGCTGCGATATTACAACCCTTTCAACCCCGTTGATTATAAAAAATCCTTTCTCGGTCATCAAAGGAAAATCGCAAAGAAAAACCTCTTGCTCTCTCTTTTCTTTCGTTTTTAGATTTTTTAATAAAAACTTAACCCTTAAAGGGGCGCTGTAAGAAGCGTCGTCTTCTTTTGCTTGAAGGCTATCTTTATATTTTGACTTCCCGATTTTAAAATCTACAAAATCAAGCTGAAGGTGCTTGCCGGTATAATCATAAACCGGAAACACTTCTTTAAAGATATTTTTAAGGTCTCTTTCTAAAAAACTTTTCCAAGAGTCTATTTGAATTTCAAATAGACTCGGCAGAGGAAATGATATTTTAGACTTTGAAAAACTTTTTACATTCATATTTTAAAATGAATAAAAAATTATATTCAGGCTGTTTTCTTTAAAAAAAAGAAAATGCTTAAAATAGTTAAACTCTTAAAAATTAACAAAAAATAAGAGTTAAAACAGCAAAAAGCAGAGCAAGCCTCTCAGCGACATTTTTAGCATTATCATCTAATATAAAAAATAATCCAAAAAATCCCCTCTATCTCAAGGACCTTTGGTTTTATATGTTTCTAAAATTAAAGTGGTAGCAAAGATTTAACTTCAAATTAATTAACAATAATTATATATTATCTTTTTTAAAAATTTTGTCAAGCCTTGATATGTTATTTAAAATACCCAGGCCAAAATAAAAAGCCAGAAGCTGCGAACCGCCGTAGCTTACAAAAGGCAACGGGATTCCAACTACAGGAAAAACCCCAAGACACATAGCAATGTTTATAAAACTTTGGGAAAGAATCAAAAAAGCAAAACCCATAGAAAACAGCTTTATAAAATTATTTTTAGCCAAAAAAGCTATTTTAATAATTCTTAGAAGAAGAAAGAGAAAAGCAGAAAAGAAAAAAGACAACCCTAAAAAACCTGTCTCTTCGGCAATGGAAGAAAAGATAAAATCTGTCTTTGATTCAGGCAAAAAACCAAAACGAGTCTGTGAAGCTCCCTTAAGCCACTTGCCAAATAATCCGCCATTTCCAATAGCTATTTTTGACTGGTTTATGTTCCAAGAAAATCCCTGCTTGTCAATCTGCGGGTTAACAAAAGATATAATTCTCTGTTTTTGATAATCCTTCATCCAAAAAGCCCATCCAGAAACAAATATCAAAAGAAAAACCAAAAATATAATTATAAGATGTCGAATTCTAACTCCGGAAGCAATAATAACTCCGAGCCAAACAAAAACCAAAGTAAGAGAAGAGCCAAGGTCTGGCTGGAAAAAAACTAAGATAGTAGGAATTAAGGCATACAGCCCAGAGAATAAAACAAGTTGGAAATTTCTAAGTTTTTCGTGCCTTGTCGAAAAGTATTTAGCAAGAACAATAATTAAAATAATAGCAGAAAAAGGGACAGGGTCAAAAGACCAAGTCCCAAATTTATACCATCCCTTAACATGCCTTATCCTTTCCCCAAAGATATACAAGCCGGATAAAAGCAAAATGCTAATTAGATAAAGACTGAAAACGAGATGCGAATTTGTTTTTAAAAAACTTAAATTAAAAAATATAAGGATAAAAAATAAAGCTATTCCTATCAGGAAAAAAATAATTTGCTCTTTAAAATCAGTAAAATCAGACAAATAAATTGATGAAACATAAATAGAAAAAATGCCGATAGCGCTTAAAAAGGCAGCAGGGATTATCAAATACCAGTCAATTTTTTTTAAAAAATTCTCATTCATAATTAAAACATCTGACCATTGAAGAATAATAAGTCAGTTTTTTATCATCTTCAAAAATTCTTTTTCTGGCAGAATTTTTATATGAGCTTTTTTTGCTTTAGCAAGCTTTGAGCCAGGATTTTTCCCAACAACTAAAAAATCAACATTTTTTGAAACAGATTCTGCAATAAAACCTCCAAGCTCTCTCACTTTGTCCTTTGCTGTCTCCCTAGTCATTGAATCTAACGAACCGGTAAAAAGAAACGTCTTTTTTTCAAGTTTTCGCCCTTTCTTTTCTTTGCCCCGTTCGCTTCCTTTATATTGTTCAATTATCTTAACTCCTGATGCTTTCAACTTTTCAAGGAGAATAATATTTGTTTTGTCTTTAAAGAAAGAATAAATAGACAAAGCAGTCTTTGGGCCGATGTCTTTTATCTCTAAAATTTGCTTTTCTGTCGCGTTTCTTAAATTTGCCAAGTTGCCAAATCTATCTGCAAGGCTTTGAGCAGTTTCCTCGCCAACGCCGTTAATGCCAAGAGCATATATAAAGCGGGCAAATGGTATTTTTTTTCTGGACTGGATTGCTTTTACCAAATTACCTGCAGATTTTTCCGCAAACCTTTCCAACGGCTCTAAATCGCCTTTTCTTAATGAAAAAATATCAGCAACGTCATTTATTAGACTCTCTTCGAGCAGCTGGTCAATAACTTTCGGGCCAAGGCCATCAATATCAAAGGCTCCCTTTGAAACAAAATGGTAAAGATAACGTCTCCGCCTAGCGCTGCAATCAGGATTTGGGCAACGCCAAACAACCTCCCCTTTTTGCCTTACAAGACGACTTCCGCAAGCAGGGCATCTTTTTGGCATCTTAAATTCCCTTTCCTTGCCATTTCTCATGCTTTTTAAAACCTTTACAATTTCCGGAATAACATCACCTGCCCTGCCGACAATAACAGTATCTCCAATTTTTACCCCTAACCTTCTTATTTCATCTTCATTATGCAGGGTTGCCCTCGTAATCGTAACTCCGCCAACTTTAACCGGTTTAAAATAGGCAACCGGAGTTATAGCGCCTGTCCTGCCAATTTGAACAACAATGTCTTTTACAATTGTTTCTGCCTGTTTAAGCGGAAATTTATAAGCTATCGCTCCACGCGGAGCTTTGCCTGCTACGCCAAGTTTATTAAAAATTAAATTATTATTTACCTGGACAACTACCCCGTCTATTTCAAAGTCAAGAGCAGACCTTTTTTTCTGCCAGTATTTGTGAAATTGGAAAACCTCTTCAATTGTTTTGCAATATTTAGTAAAAGCGCTTGTTTTAAACCCTAAAATTTTTAAGATTTGATGCTCCTGCTGATGAGTCGTTTGACCTAAATCTGAAACCAAAGCGTAAAGATAAGAATCAAGTTTCCTGTTAGCGGTAATTTTTGGGTCAAGCTGGCGGATAGAACCCGCGGCAATGTTCCTTGGATTAGCATATAATGGCAGCCCGTTTTTCAATCGTTCTTTGTTAATCTCTAAAAAATCCCGCTTTGAAATAAGGGCTTCCCCGCGGCAAACAACTTGTTTTAAGCCGTTTCTCTCAACATTAGACGCTACATTAAAAAGCTTTTGTTTTCTTAAATCTTCTAAAACATCTTTCTTTTCTCTTATCTTTAATGGGATTGCTTCTATTGTTTTGATATTTTGGGTAACATCTTCGCCAACCAATCCATCGCCCCGGGTTGAGCCAATTTTTAAAATGCCGTCTTGGTAGGTAAGCTCAATTGCAAGCCCATCAAATTTTAATTCACAAAAATAATCAAGGTTCTCAATTTCTTCCTTAGACAAAAGCTTTTCTATCCTCTCTTTCCAAGCTAACATATCCTCCTCAGAAAATGCGTCGTTAAAGGACAACATCGGCCGCAAGTGCCTAGTTTTAGAAAACTCTTTTCTGGGTTTGCCGCCAACCCTTTGGGTTGGCGAATCAGGGGTTATAAATTCAGGATATTTTTCTTCCAAATCAAAAAGTTCTTTTTTAAGAGAATCTAAAGCGGATTCGGAAATTTCTTGTCTGTCGAGAACATGATATAAATAGCGGTGATAGTTAATCACCTTTTTTAACTTTTCTATTCTTTGTTTTGCTTCTTGCCTGGTCATCTCGTTTATTAATATTGATATATAAGTTGAACAGTCCTTCGCGTATTTCTGTAATTCCCCCCTGAAATAATTTGAACCTCAGTCATAGGGCCTGGAACAGTGCTTGTTGAAATATTAACATCGTAGCTGGCAAGACCTATATTCCCGTTAAATGAATTGTAATTATTTTTCTGGCGGATATTATAAAGCGCTCTTTCCGCGCCCGTGTCAGCGCCATAGAATGAAATAATTGAATCACTTATGGTAAAAACCATTTTCACCTGGCTTACAACAATAGAAGTTAAAGTTAAAAATATAA
Organism: bacterium; assembly: GCA_021163625.1. GTDB lineage: Bacteria > Patescibacteriota > Minisyncoccia > Minisyncoccales > CG1-02-41-26 > JAGGTS01. The sequence goes on from JAGGTS010000023.1 coordinate 16,670, forward strand.
CTGTTGAAAAACAAAGAATAAGCACAACCAAATAAAGGGAAACCCCTTTCTTGCTCTCCCTGTTTTTTAGTAGGTTAAGCATAAAATAAAATCTAATTTAAATGCTAACATCAAGCGCCCTTTGGGAAACCGTGGTCTGGAAAATAAAGGGTGTTTTCATATTTTCTGTCCGCATTTTAAAAACAAATGTAACCTTTGGCTGAAGGCCGTCTCCCTGACCGTCTCCTTGAACTTTAAATTTTAAATCCTCAACAATAATGCTTGAAGCTGTCAACGGAGTGCTATCAGCATCAATGCCGACAAATTTGACTTTAATTTCATTGCCATCCAATAAAAACTCTTGGCATTTCCCTTCCCCATTTAAAAATTTTATTACTGAAGTCGGATTGCCGCCTGCATCTTCAGAATAATTATGCTTTGCAGTGCCAACGCAAACGCCAGTTTTATCCTTTTGAGCCATTCGCAGAGCTTTGCTGATATATTCAGAAGCAAAAGAAGCATTGTTCAAAATATTTGTCATCTCTAAATTCTTAGACTGTTCTCTCAAAGAAAAAGCAAAGGTATTTACAAAAGCAACAATTATAACAAAAAAGATAGAAATAGTAACCAAAAGTTCAACAATCGTAAAACCGCTGCCAGAAACCTTTTTCTTTAACAATGTTTTTAAAAGTAGATTGTCTTTATCTAAAAATTCCATAATTTATTTCCAATCATAAAGCGTTGCTTGAACCTTGTAAGGAGAACCTTTGCCCGCCCAAGAGACCTCAACCGCAATTGTTGTGCTGGCAGAAGAACTATTCAAAGTAATTTTTCTTTTAAAAGTCGTTTCCGTTCCGGTATCATAGTTGTAAAACCCATCAGAATCAACTTTTAAATTCCTGCCAGGATCAGACCAAAAAGAAAGATTGGAGTCGTCATAATCAATCTCATAGCTGCCATCAGAAAGCCCCGCGTTCCAAGAATCTCCGTTTAACCAGTTTTCATCGCGTATATTCCTTATAATTTCTATGCCTTCTCTCGCAAGCTGAGAAGCAATAATTTTGTTCTTATTCATTGAGCTAACTTCTATAGCGCTTGGAAGGATAGCAAAAATGCCAACAACTCCAACAGAGAAAACAAAAATTGCCACCAACATTTCAACTAAAGTAAATCCTTTCTGGCATAATTTAGAATGACACTTTTTTAAAAACATTTTTCCAAAAAATTATCGTTTAAAAATTTTACTCTTATTTTATCTCTATTCTCCCGGCGTTGTTTATTGTAATTTCCTTTTCTTTTGAACAGTCAGATATAGGGCAAATTTTTATGCTGCCTTCTTTTGCCGGATCCCACTCTTTTGTATTTATATAAACTTTTGGCTCAGGTGGGACAAAAACAATGTTCAGTTTCTGGACAGAGCCTAGGCCATATGCGAGAGAGCTAATTTTTGTCTTGTCTAAATGAATTTTTTCTATTATTTTATCAGAACCGTCCTTTTTCTTGTTTCCGTTGCAGTCAGCAAAGATAAAATAATAATATGGCTGATTCTTGTCAAAATGGATGCCTATATCATATGTTGTTGTCGCAGGCGCAAGGCAATCAAACTTGCTTGCCCCCATTGCCAATCCTTGGACTCTCCTTAAATCTTGGGCAACCTTATAAATATTTTTATTTAAAATAAAAGTACTTTCCATATTTCCCTTTTCCATAAAGACAGCTGCGGTTAGAATGCCAATAATGGCAATGACAACCATAAGTTCAACCAAAGTAAAACCGCTATTTTTTTCCAAGCCAGCTTTAAAAAATAGATACTTTTTAAAAAAATTATCATTCTCTGACATTTTAAATAGATAGAATTTTAAAATAAAAATCAATGATTTCTTTGCCAAAAAACATAGCGATAAACAAACCCGTTACCAGAAAAGGACCAAAAGGAATTTCGCTTTTCAATGTTTTTCTGCCAATGATTATTAACCCTAAACCTATTATAGCACCAAGAAAAAATGATGAGAAGAGAGCAACAAAAATTTTTGGACTGCCAAGAAACATTCCCATAAAAAACGCCAATTTTACGTCTCCAAAACCCATCCACCTCCCCTTTGAAACAAACCAAAGAAAAAAGAAAAAAAGAAAAGCTCCAAAAGCGCTGCAAAAAACATTTAATAAATCAAATTTTCCGAAAGCGTGGGAAAAAACGGCTAAGACAAAATACCAGATGCCTGAAATTGCTATGGCAGAATAAATGATACTGTCTAAAATAATATATTTTTTAAAATCATAGACAAAAATAATAATTAAAAGAGAGGAAATTGTTAGGC
>JAGGTS010000032.1 GCA_021163625.1 bacterium
TAAAAAGGCGAGCCTCCGACTAAAAAGGGAAGCTTGTTTTTTTTAATTATTTCTTTAATTGCTTTTACGGCTTTTTCTTGATATTGAACTACAGAAAATTGCCGTTTTGGAGAAGCAACATCCAAAAGATAGTGTTTGATGCCCTGCATTTCTCTTTTTGTAATTTTTCCTGTGCCGATATCCATTCCTTTGTAGACCTGTCTTGAGTCGGCAGAAACTATTTCGCCGTTAAATTTTTTTGCCAGCTCTATGCTTAAATCTGTTTTTCCTGTGGCCGTTGGCCCTAAAATAACAATTAGTTTTTTTCGCATAGTTTGCATTCAAGCCCCCAGCTTAGGGCTCTGGTTACTTTTGCGTTTATGAAATCTCCAATTTTTATTTTTTTATTTTGCTCGCGTTTTATTTTAATAGTTTTATAATGGTAAGATTTTCCGATTAAAAAATTATCATTTTCCTTAACTATTAAAGCCCTAATTATTTTTCCTTCATATTTCTTATTGTTTTTTAGCGCGGTTTGCTCTAAAATTTTTGTTAAAATTTTCTCTCTTTTCTCTTTTTCATTTTTTGGAATTTGGTTTTTATCCATAAAAGACGCAGGCGTGTTTGGGCGCGGGGAGAATTGGGAAATGTAAGCCATATCAAATTTTATTTCCTCCATTAGTTTTTTTGTGTTCTCAAATTGCCTTTGCGTTTCTTTTGGAAAACCGACAATTATATCTGTTGAAAGGCTGATGTCAGGAATTTTTTTCCTTATTTTATTTATTAGAATTTTGTATTCTTTAACCGTATAATTTCGGTTCATCTGCTTTAAAATTTCATCATCGCCTGATTGGATTGGCAGGTTTAAATAGTTAGTTATTTTTTTGCTGTTTGCGATTGTTTCTATAAGCTCGTCCGGGAAATTTTTTGGGTAGGGAGAGGTAAATCGTATCCAATAATCGCCGTGAATTTTATCAACCATTTTAAGAAGTTCTCTAAAAGAAATTTCTTTTTCTTTTGTTTTATACTTATAGTTATTTACTATTTCACCCAAAAGCCATATTTCCTTAAAGCCGTTTTTAACTAAATCTTTTACTTGGGCTAAAATTTTTTCTGGCGGGCGGTGTAGTTCCTGCCCGCGAGTGTAGGGGACAACGCAGTATGTGCAAAAATTATTGCAGCCGATTGAAATAGGGACAAAAGCTGTGGGAAAATGTGAATATTTTGGCTTTATCTCTAAATATTTTAAAGAAGGCTTTTCAATTTTTATTGGCTTTTTTGCCTTTAATATTTCCGGCCATTGCCCGACAGTTTGGATATCTAAAACAAAATCAAAAAATTTTTCAAACTTTTTTCTGTCATCTTTTAATATGCAGCCTGTTAAAATTGTTTTAATTTTTTTGTTTGATTTTTTTAATTGCTTAAATTTTGGAGCCAGGCCATAAACTCTATCAACAGCGCTTTGCCTGACTGAACACATATTTACCGCAATTAAATCCGCCTTTTTAATGTCAAAGGTTTTTTTATAGCCAGCTTGCTCTAAGACGGTAGCGATTCGCTCGCTGTCAGACTTATTCATTTGGCAGCCATAGGTAATAATAAAATACTTCATATTTATTGTATCAAAAGTATAACTTAGAATAATTTTTAGTTCAATTCAGCTTGTTGTAGTTTGCAAGAATAAGCGTTTAAAACCGGGCATTGGATTTTATCCATATTTCACATTGTTGGATTACTTGACAACTTGTTGTTAAAGTTGTATTCTTATACAGAATTTTAAAAACAAAAAAAAGGAGGAAAAAGCTATGGAAAAGACGGAAAAGTTTTTAGCTACCGGACTTGGAAGCGTTTTGCTGATTTTAATGTTTTTATTGCCATTAACAGCGCTTGCTGCAAGCGGGGAAAGTTTAGCCAAGGCAGACGCTCTTTTTAACAAAGGCGGCATTGAAAACATCAAGAATTCTATACCCCTTTATGTTCAGGCAGCAAAAGAAAATCCTAACAGCTATGAAGCCAACTGGAAATGCGCAAGGGCGTACAGGGAATATGCTGACCGTTACCATAAAAAGGGCCTTGAAGGATGGAAGGGCGTTTGCGCCAAGTACGGAAAAATTGGTATGAGCTACGGAGAAAAAGCAATTGCAATAAATCCGGATGGCGTAGAAGGGAATTTCTTTTACGGCGCTTGCGTTGGGATTTATTCAGATGGCGTTAGCGTTCTAACCGCATTAAGGGAAGGGTTGAAAGGAAAAACCCAGAAAGCTTTTGAAAAGGCTTATAAAGCAAACAAGAATTATGAGGACGGAGCTCCAATGATAGCTCTTGGCAGATTTTGGTCTGTATTGCCTTGGCCTTTACGTAATAGAGGATTAGCTGTTAAGTATTTGCTTGAAAATATCAATGCTTTTCCGAAAGGGAAACATATAGCTGAGACAGAGGTTTATTTGGGCGAGGTGCTTGTTGATATGAATAAAGACTCCAAAGCAAAAGTGTTTCTTAAAAAGGCGGCAAATAGCAGCGACAGCTATTACAGTAAAGAGGCAAAGAGAATTTTAAAAAAAATTGAATAGAGGCGGAAAGGATTGTAATTTATAATGCGATTTTAGGACATTAGAGCTGCGGAAATTTTCGCAGCTTTTTTTATGATTGCGTTCTCAGAGAGCGTAATTTATTTAATCCAATATGCGCGCGCATAAATGAACTATAACTTGACAACAAGATATATATTGTATATTGTTAGTTATCGTTAAAGCAGACATAAGATTATGATGGGATTTAATCTTGAAGGCGGCCCGACAGGGGGTGACCATGGAAATGAGAATATAGATTTAAGCAATGCCGCTGAAAAGGCTCGGCGGGTTTTAGCAAAGGAAAGGATTCCTATGGCTATTTTTAGAGGTGTTTATAGTGAAGAAGAGATAGGGAGGGATTTGATGTATGTCAAGAAAAAAGAAGCTGAATTTAGGGATGAATATAAGAAGCTTGAACCGGGAGAGAGGAGAATTCATGATATTGCCAAAATATTTGAGGCGATTTTTCACCAACATTCAGAACTTTCAAATTGGCTGGGAGACGATGCTGTAACATTTAAGGCTTCCCGTTATGACGATATAAAAAACGGCGTGGATGAAATAGTAAAATTTGGCATAGAAGAAGATGAGGATGCTTCTTATCTTGCGTTGATGGTTGACGTTACTGTTGGTTCTCGCGGGCTGGAAAAGAAACTTTCAAGGATAAAAAAGGAGATAGAAACCGGTAAGCTTGCTAATATTAAATATTTTTACGACGACACAAAAAAGGAGAAAAAAGCTTTAAATAATATTCCGCGCTTGGTAATAGGCGTAGAGCCGAAACAAGTTAAAGAGTTGATGATGATGTGGCTTGAGGATGACGCAAATGGTTTGGCAAAGCATAAAGTCCAATTTACTATTTTGCAGGAGATGTATGTTCAGGCGCAGGCTTATAAGGACTATGCAAAAAAGAACGGGCAAGAAGAAATTGCTTCTTTCTATGGAGAAGTTTTGGACAGAGTGAGCGGGATAATAAAACAAAAAGAAGAAGCAATGGGCAGGCAAGGGGAGTCAGACGATAATATTTTTTTAGAAATTAAAAGTTATTTAGAAA
>JAGGTS010000056.1 GCA_021163625.1 bacterium
CGTTATTTTCCGGATAAAAAATTTTTAAATGGTTTGAGACCGCTTGGTTGGCATTAATAGCTTCATCTGGGTAAAGGCCGGGCGGCATTTGGTTTATCTGCCAAAGCCTGAAAAATGAGGCTATTGCCAGAATTATAATAAGGATTATAAAATATTTCTTAAACTTAGGAGAATCCATTAATAAATTTATTTCCTATAATTAATATTTAAAACCATTTCTTGATTTTAAAGAAAACAAGCATTAATATTGCTGCGCCAGTCATTATGCCCGATATTATCCAAAAATCGTACGGCGAACCGACAAAAGGGAGATACTTTGTGTTCATGCCGAAAATTCCTGCAAAAAGGCTTAACGGAAAAACAATAACAGAGAATATAGTTAAAAGTTTTATGATTTCATTTGTCTTTGTTTCTAAAAGTGATTGGTTTGTTGAATCTAAGGCAGTGAGTGTTTTGAACCGGGTCTCAAGGATTTTTTCTACCTGATTATAAAGCCCAACTAAATTATGGAAATATGGAACCAAATCTTTGCCAAAAAATTTTTCAGATACTTCTGAAAGACTTGTTAAAACAATTTCTTGCGGTTCCATAACGCGTTGGAAACCTATAATGTCTCTTTTTATCAAAGAGATGTTATACACGCTTTTTTTATACTTTTGGCTGTATATGTCCTTTTCTATTCTGTCAATATTTTCTTTTATATGCCCTAATTTTGGAAAACATGCGGAAAGGAGCTCTTGTATGATACGGTAAAGCACTTCACCTGTTCCTTGGTCTGAATACTTCTCTCTTATGTCCTCGTACAAATTAAACTTATCAAAAATTGCCTTCAAAGGAACAATGTCTTTATAATGGACGGTAATGATATAGTTTTTTGCAACAATAATATCCAATTCAAATGGTATTGTTTGGAATGTAGGTCTTGAAAAAAAAGGATAGAAAAGGACGATAAAAATATATTCTCCGAAATTTTCTAACTTTGGATTGTCAAGCGGAGGCAGAATTTCCTTTAAGACCAGTGGATGAAGGTTAAAGTTGTCTTTCAGCCATTTTATATCCTTTTCTGTCGGATTTTTAATGTCTATCCATTTTAAATTTTTAGCTTCTATAACTTGCATAGTTCATAAAATATCTATTATTTTAATTATATCATTAACAGTTATATTTTAACATATTTTTTATAGTATGTTTTTTATAATATATTTTAACATAATTTATATCAGCAACAAACAAGCCATAACAACAAAAAAGCATAATCGTAAAGCCCAATGGCAGGCTTTTGCCCAATTGTTAGCAATCAAGGCTCTTGACTGCTAATTTAAAATAATTATAATATAGGTAAGAAAGATAAAAATAGAAAATTATAATAACGAAAAGAGAAAGAACCTATGAGCTTAACTAAAAGACAAGCTATTATTCTTGAATCTGTTTGCCAGGAATATATTGAAAAAGTAACTCCAGTGAGTTCATCTCTCTTGAAGCAAAGATTTAATATCGATTGTTCTACGGCTACTATCAGGAACGAGTTTGTAAACCTGGAAAGAAAACATTTTCTTTCCCATCCTTACATATCGTCGGGGAGAATTCCGACTGAAAGGGCTTATCGGTTTTTTGTTGACAAGATATTCCAGGAAAATGACTTTTTATCTTTAAAAGGAAAACTTTTGGACGGATTGGTTTTTGAGCTTAAAAAAACAAAAAATTTGCTTTCATTATCGAGAGTTTTAACAAAGTACGTAAGTTATTTAACATCAAACTTAGCTCTAAGCTATATTCCCGGCAAAGAAATTATCTGGAAAGACGGTTGGGACCTTTTAGTAGAAGAGCCCGAATTCCAAGATATTCTCTATTGGAAAGAATTCTTAAGCTCTTTAAGTGAATTTGAGGAAAATATCCAAAATTTTATCAATGAATTAGAAAATATTAAGGTTTATATCGGCAAGGAAACACCGCTTAAGAGAAAGGAAATGAGCATTGTTATTGGGAAGGCTCAGTTATCAGGCAATGAAGATATTATTATCGCCATTTTAGGGCCAAAGAGGATGGATTTTAGGAAAAATATTTCTTTAGTTAATTTTTTAAGGAGTATAAGCGATAAGATTACTTCTTAACTATTATTAATTAATCAATCTAAATATATAAAGTTTAATTTATGACAGATAAAATAGATAGAGACAAGAAAAACGGAAATTCAAAAAAAGAAAAAAAAGATGAATTGGAAGAGATAAAAGCTAAGCTTGAAGAATGCGAGAAGGCAAAGAATGATTATTTAAGAGGATGGCAAAGGGCAAAAGCAGATTATCTAAATTATAAGAAAGAAGAGATAGAGAGAGTTGGCCAGCTTATAGATTCCGCTATTGATAATTTTATAATCGGCATATTGCCTGTTTTTGATAATCTTAAGAGAGCAGAAGAGCATCTTCCTGATGACATTAAAGATTCTGACTGGGTAAAAGGAGTTTTGCAGGTTTTAAGGCAATTTGAAATAGTCCTAAAACAGAATGGAGTTGAAGAAATTAATAATCAAGGGCAAATTTTCAATCCAGACAATGCCCAGGCAATAGAAGAGGTTGTAGCTGAAGATGAAGAGCCGGGAACGGTTGTTGAAATTTTAGAGAAAGGATATATGAGAAATGGCAGGTTGCTTCGGCCGGCTAAAGTAAAAGTTTCTAAAGAGAAATAAGCCATTATTTTGAGTAAGTTTTTAAAAGGTCTTTTAAACTAAATAAAGCTTTAAATATCCCTTCTATTTTGGCTTTCAACTTTAATTGCTGAAATTAAGGTTGGAGAGCTGAATTAGAACGGCAAAATATATGTCACTTGTGCCATGGAGACCATTTAAAGACATTGAAAAATGGTTTGAAGAGGATTTGCCAGAGCTTTGGGAGTGGCCGGAAAAATGGATGCCGAATGTCCCAAATTTTCCTTTGATGCGCACTCCAAGAGCGGATATGTACGAATCAGACGGCAATGTTATTGCTGAATTTGAACTTCCGGGCGTTGACCCAAAAAACATTGATATAGAGGTTAAAAAAGATATGATTGAAGTTGAAGCAAAGGCAGAACAGAAAAAAGAAGAAAAGAAAAAAGGATATTACAAGAAAGAGCTTAATCGCGGATATTATAAAAGAGTTTTACCATTACCAGTTGACGTAAAGGAAGATAAAGTGCAGGCAGAATATGAAAATGGCGTTTTGAAAGTTACTATGCCAAAAGTGAGCGCAGGAAAGAAAGAGAAGAAGAAAGTTAAAATAAAGGTTAATACGAAAAAGAAATAATTTATCAAAACAAAAAAGTGAGAAATTAGAAGAATTTTAGGCTAGATTTTCTCCCCGAATTAAAAAAATATTCGGGGGAAAAATGTAGTCTTAAATTTTGAGTTTATTGATTGTCTGCAAAAATAATTGTGAGCATACATTTATTGGTATTTTCACAATATATTTGCAGCACATAACAAAAAAATGTCTAAAATTTTAGGAATTGATCTTGGAACAACAAATTCCGCAATGGCGGTAGTCGAAGGCGGACAGCCAAAGATTGTTGAAAACAAAGAAGGCAGCAGGACAACTCCTTCTGTTGTGGCAATGACGAAAAATGGTGAGAGGATTGTCGGCGCTTTGGCAGCCAGACAAGCAATTACGAATTCTGAAAACACTATTTTCTCTATTAAAAGGCTTATTGGCAGAAAATTTTCTGATCCGGAGGTTCAAAAAGATAAGGAACTGTTGCCGTATGAAATAAGGGAAAGAAAATCTGACGGTGGAGTTGAGGTGAAAATGGGGGATAGGTGGTATACGCCTCCGGAAATTTCAGCTATGATTTTACAAAAATTAAAGCAAGACGCAGAAGATAAATTAGGAGAAAAAATTGACCAAGCCATTATTACTTGCCCGGCATACTTTGATGACTCCCAAAGAAAAGCGACGAAAGTTGCTGGTGAAATCGCTGGTTTTGAAGTTAAGAGAGTAATTAATGAGCCAACGGCTGCTGCTCTTGCTTACGGCTTAACGAAAAAGAACGACCAGCAAATTGTTGTTTATGATTTTGGCGGAGGGACTTTTGACATCTCTATTCTCGATGTTTCTCAAGATACGGTTGAGGTAAAATCAACTGGCGGAGATACCCATCTTGGCGGAGACGATTTTGACCAGAAAATAATGGATTGGGTTGTTAGCGAATTTAAAAAAGACCAAGGGATAGACCTCTCAAAAGACACCTTAGCGCTTCAGCGGATAAAAGAAGCTTCAGAAAAAGCAAAAATAGAGCTTTCTTCAAGTATGGAAACAGAAATCAACCTTCCTTTTATAAGCTCTGACGAGTCAGGCCCGAAGCATCTTCTCTTAAAATTAACAAGGGCTAAGTTAGAGGGAATGACAGAAGATCTTATTAAAAAGTCAATGGATCTTGTGAAAAAAAGCTTAGATGAGATAGGGCTTTCTCCTCAAGACATAGAAGAGGTGGTTTTAGTTGGCGGCCAGACAAGGATGCCGAAGATTCAAGAAGAAATTAAGAAATTTTTTGGCAAGGAGCCGTGCAAAGAAATCAATCCTGACGAAGTTGTTGCTATTGGAGCGGCAGTTGAAGGCGGAATTTTGCAGGGGGACGTAAAGGATGTCTTACTATTAGATGTTACTCCGTTAAGTTTAGGTATTGAGACTTTGGGAGGAGTAAGCACTGTTTTAATTCCAAAGAATACTACTGTTCCTGTTTCTAAGTCGCAGATATTTTCAACAGCGGCTGACAACCAGAGTTCAGTTGAGATTCACGTTATTCAGGGAGAAAGGCCAATGGCTGCTGATAATAAAACTTTAGGAAGGTTTATATTGGACGGCATTCCTCCAGCTCCTAGAGGAGTACCCCAGATTGAAGTCACTTTTGATATTGACGCAAACGGCATTTTAAATGTTTCTGCAAAAGATAAGGCGACAGGAAAAGTCCAATCAATCAGGATAGAAGGCTCAACGGGCCTCTCAAAAGAAGAGATTGAGAAAATGAAAAAAGAGGCTGAAATGCATGCTAAAGAGGATAAGGAGAAAAAAGAGCTTATAGAAGTTAGGAACGTTGCTGATAATTTGGTTTATACCAGCGAGAAGACTTTGAAAGACGCTGGAGATAAAATTGATAAAGAGTTAAAGAAAGAAATAGAAGAGAAAATTGCTGATTTGAAAAAAGCAAAGGATAGTGATAATATAAATGAAATAAAGGAAAAGACATCTAAACTCTCAGAAGCTATCCAAAAAGCAGGAGCTCAAATGTATAAATCTTCATCTGGGCAGGACAAGTCAAAAGATGACAGTAAAGACAATAGCCAAGAAAATGGAGATAAAGGAAAAGAAGAAGGAGAATATAAAGAAAAATAATAAAAATTAGATTGTTATTATTGATAATTATCTACCTACTATCTATTTATGAAGGACTATTATAGCATCTTAGGAGTCTCAAGAGATGCTTCTCAAGAGGAAATAAAAAAAGCTTATCGCGCTTTAGCCCACAAATATCATCCAGATAAAGGAGGCGATGAAAAAAAGTTTAAGGAAATAAATGAAGCCTATCAGGTTTTAAGCAACGAAAAAAAGAGAGCTCAATATGATAAGTTTGGCAGAGTGTTTGATGGCCAATCTGGGCCATCTGGGTCAAGAGAGGGCTTTGACTTTGGCAACTTTTCCGGTTTTGGCAAAGGTTTTAATTTTAACCGTTTTTGGCAGAACGCAGGCCAAGATGGTGGCTTTAGCTTTGACCAAACAGATTTGGAGGATATACTTGGAGATCTTTTTGGCTTTGGCAGGGAAGCTGAACCGCCAGACATCAATAAAGGAAGAGATATTGAGGTTGAAGTTGAAATTACTTTAGAGGAGGCTGCCAGGGGAGTAAAAAAGAAAATATATTTAAACAAATTTATTGTTTGCCCAAGATGCAAAGGCACTGGCGCAGAGCCTGGAACAAAAATAAAAGAGTGTTTTAGCTGTCGTGGAACCGGTCGCGTTCAGCAGATTAAAAAAACCATTTTTGGAACATTTACCCATTATACTGTTTGCCCGGAATGCCATGGTCAAGGGAAAATTCCAGAGAAACCTTGTAATGTCTGCAAAGGGGAAGGAAGAATAAAGGCAAAAGAGGAGATTAGCTTTTTTATTCCTCCTGGCGTAGACAATAACCAGATTATTAAAATAATAGGAAAGGGGGAAGCAGGCAGGCGGAATGCCGGGGCAGGCGATTTATATATTAAAGTCTTAGTGGAAGAACATCGTTTCTTTAAAAGAAAAGGCGATGATTTGTATATTACTGTTCCAATAACTTTTTCGCAGGCAAGCTTGGGCGGAGAGGTTGAAGTTCCAACCATTGACAATAAAAAAATTCTATTGAAAGTTCCTGCTGGCACGGAGTCGGGAAAGGTTTTAAGGATCACAGGCAAGGGGATTCCTCATTTTTCAGGTTTTGGAAGAGGCAATATGTATGTAAAACTTGATATCAAAGTTCCAAAAAAGACAACGAAAAAACAAAAGAAAATTTTAGAAGAGCTAAAAGAAGAAGGTCTCTAAGGGTTTTTGATAAGAAAAACTTTTTAGCCTTTTATATTGAAGTTATCAGTTAATTTGTTATCATAAATTTGTATTTATTTTTAAGTTTTAAATAAACGCCCTCGTAGCTCAATTGGTAGAGCAATGGCCTTTTAAGCCAGAGGTTCCCAGTTCGATTCTGGGCGGGGGCATTTTTATTTTATCATTACGTTATTATGGTGGCTAAATTTTATCTGGAAACATACGGCTGTAAGCTAAACCACGCGGATTCAGACATAATTGAGGGCATTCTTTCAAAAGATTTTAAGAAATCTGGACCTAAAGACGCTGATTTTTTCATAATAAACAGCTGCGGCGTTATCAAAAAAACAGAAGCAAAAATTATGAAGAGAATGTCAGAGCTAAAGAGACAGAAGAAAAAAATAATTTTAGCCGGATGTTTACCGCAGATTTCTGACCAAAAAAATCTTTTCTCAATTGCCGATGGCGCTATAGGACCGGAAAACTTATTAGATATAAAAAAAGTTGCATCAAGCGTTTTGGCAGGCAAAAGGACTTTTCTTCTTAAAAAAGACAAAGTTGACAAATCAAGGTATTTTAAATTTAATGAAGCAAAAAGACCTACCAAAGACGATGTGTCAGCCATAGTTGCTATTTCTGACGGATGCCTTGGCAATTGCTCTTACTGCGCTTCAAAATTCGCTAGGGGAGAGCTAAAAAGTTTTGATGCTGAAAATATATTAGAATATATTCGACATTTGGCAGGCAATGGGTTTAAGGAAATCCAATTGACTTCCCAAGATACAGCTGCTTATGGGCTTGAGAATGGCCAGCAATCATTTGCCACTCTTTTAGAAAAAATTACAGAAATAAAAGGAAACTTTAAAATAAGAGTAGGGATGATGAATCCTGGTTCTGTAAAACAGATTTTAGATGACTTAATTTCGGCTTATAAAAATGAGAAAGTTTATAAATACCTCCATTTGCCTATTCAATCTGGAGATGACGAAATTTTAAAGAAAATGAGAAGGCCGTATAATACAAAAGAAATTGTGGCGATGATTGACAAATTTAGGGAAAGTTTTCCTGATTTTTTGTTCGCGACAGACATAATTATTGGTTTTCCCGGAGAAAGCGAAAAGTCGTTTACAAAAACCCTTGAGTTTGTCAAGAAGATAAGGCCGCATATAATAAACATTACAAAATTTTCTTTGCGTCCAAGAACAGAAGCCTCGAGTTTTGCCCAAATTCCCGAACAAATAAAAAGCAAGAGGGCAAAGAAGTTAATTGAAATTTCAAAAATCATTAGAGATAAGGACAATAGAAGATTTGTTGATAAAACATTCAATGTGTTAGTTGTTAAGAAAGGCAAAAATAATACATTTATTGCAAGGAATGAGTCTTTCAAGGCGATAATTCTTAAAAAGGGGATTGTTGGCTCCGAATCCAAGGCAAAAATTACAGGTTACAAAACGAATTATTTGATTGGCAGCCTTATTTAAACATTTGTATTTAGCCTTTTAATCTTTTATAATTGATAAATACAATTTTATTTTAATTAGAAACACGAAGATGAAAAAAATAGTAAAGTTAATTCTTATATTAGTTGCTGTACTTGTTTTATTTTCTACTTATAAACTTGGGATTTACATTGGCGAGGAGAATATTTTAAAGACTGCTCCAAGCCAGATTTCAGGTCAAGTCAGCAACGAAGAAAAAGGAAATGTTGATTTTTCTATTTTCTGGGAAGCATGGAGGCAGCTTGAGCGAACTTTTTTAGATAAGAGCAAGATAGACTACCAAAAAATGGTTTACGGCGCTATTAGAGGAATGGTTGAAAGTTTAGGAGACCCTTATACAGATTATTTTGACCCAAAAGAGACGAAAGAGTTTAGCCAGGAGCTTTCTGGCAAGTATGAAGGAGTTGGCATGGAAATAGGCATAAAAAATAGCGAGTTGACTGTAATTGCCCCTCTCAAAGGAGGTCCGGCTGAAAAAGCGGGAATCAGGGCCGGCGATAAAATATTAAAAATTGACGATATTTATACAAAGGACCTTTCTGTTGACCGTGCCGCAAGCCTGATAAGAGGAAAAAAGGGGACAAAAGTCACCCTCTTAATAGAGCGAAAGTCTTGGCTTAAACCAAAAAGTTTTGAATTGAAAAGGCAAGTTATTAAAATACCAACTTTAAAATGGGAGCTTATTGATGAAAACCAAAGGAATAATAAAAATAAAATTGCTTTAATAAAAATTTACCAATTCAACCGGCTGCTTGAAGGAGATTTTAAGAAAATTTCTTTTAACATTTTAAAATCAGGCGCGGATAGAATAATTTTAGATTTGCGGAATAATCCGGGAGGCTTTCTTGATGTAGCAGAAAATATTGCCGGGTATTTCCTCAAAAATGGGGATGTTGTTGTTATGCAAGATAGCGGAGCGGGTTCTAAAATTGAAAAATATAAATCAGGAGGGAATGCGGTATTCTCAAACTATCCGATTGTTGTTTTGATAAATAATGGTTCTGCTTCAGCTGCAGAAATACTGGCAGGGGCCCTTAGAGATGATAGGGGTGTTAAGCTTATCGGCCAAACCTCTTTTGGCAAAGGCTCTGTTCAGAGAAGGGTAATGCTCTCTGACGGCTCATCATTGAAAGTAACAATTGCTAAATGGCTTACACCAAACGGGTATTCAATAGATAAGAAAGGGTTAGAGCCCGATATAGACATTGAAATGACCGAAGATGATTGGAATAATGACCGCGATCCGCAATTACAAAAGGCAATAGAGGTTGTAGACGGTTTATAAAATGGTTATAATATAAAATATAAATTGCTTTATCTGCAAAAAATTTATCTTGCCTAATTAAGTCGTTTTTGTTAAATAAACAGGCAGGATAATGAGCATTATAAGTTATCAAATAAAGTTATGAAAATAGTCTTATTAAAAGATGTAAACGGACTGGGCTCGAAATACGAAGTAAAAAATGTCGCTTTTGGCTATGCAAAGAATTATTTAATTCCTCGTGGCTTGGCAAAAAAAGCTGACGCTAATGTTGTGGAATGGGCAGAAAAGATGAAGGAAATGGAAGAGGAAAAAGCAAGGCAGGATTTAGAAAAAGTTGGAAGCTTGGTAGGGAAAATTGACGGCCTTGAAGTCGAAATACCTGTTAAAGTAGGGGAAAAGGGGCAACTTTTTGAGAAAATAAGTCCAAAAAAGATTGCGGGCAGGCTAAAAGAAATGGGCTTTGACATCAAAAAAGAAAACATAGAAATTGAAAGAGAGATAAAAGAAGTTGGAGAATTTCCAGCAAAAGTTAAGTTCGAGCATAATCTTGAAGCAGAGATAAAAGTAATTTTAGTTCAAGACAACAGTTAATAGTTGTATATATGACAAAGTATATTTTTGTTGCCGGCGGGGTGATGTCGGGTATTGGCAAAGGTGTGACTGTTTCATCAATAGGAAGAATTCTTAAAAGCAAGGGATTTAATGTTCAGGCAGTGAAAATTGACCCGTATATAAACGTTGACGCCGGAACAATGAATCCAATTGAGCATGGGGAAGTGTTTGTCACGGAAGACGGAACTGAATGCGACCAGGATATTGGCAACTATGAAAGGTTTTTGGATAAAAATCTAAATACAGAAAATTACTTGACAACGGGAAGAGTTTATCAGACGGTTATAGGAAGAGAGAGAAATTTAGGATACAACGGCAAGTGTGTGGAAGTCATCCCGCATATACCCCAGGAAGTTATTTTGAGGTTGAATAAAGTTGCGAAGAAAAGCAATGCCGATTTCTGTTTAGTTGAGATAGGGGGGACGGTTGGCGAATACCAGAACTTAGTTTTTTTAGAGGCAGCAAGAATGCTGCGTTTAAGACATCCAAAGGATGTTGTTTTTGTTTTGGTAAGTTATCTTCCTGTGCCTGAAATGATAGGCGAGATGAAAACAAAGCCGACTCAATATGCTGTTAGGTCTTTAAATATGGCAGGAATCCAACCGGATATTATAATTGCCCGTTCTCGTTATCCGCTTGACAAAATAAGAAAAGAAAAGATTTCTACATTTTGTAATGTTTCAGAGAAAGATGTTATTTCTGCGCCTGACATTAGCTCTATTTATGAGATACCGATTAATTTTGAAAAAGATAATTTAGGAAATAGAATATTAAAAAAAGTTGGCTTAAAAGGCAGGCAAAGCAAACTGGGCGACTGGCAAAAGCTTGTAAAAACAATTCACTCGAGGCGCCAGAAGGTCATTAAAATCGGCATTGTTGGAAAATATTTTAAAACTGGGAATTTTACACTACTAGACTCTTATGTATCAGTTATTGAGGCTATAAAGCATGCTTGTTATTCCTTTAATTTTAAACCCGAGATTGTATGGCTTAATTCAGAGGAATATGAAAAAAATCCAAAAAAAATTTTGGAATTAAAACAATTTGATGGAATAATCGTCCCTGGCGGATTTGGCAAAAGGGGAGTTGAGGGCAAAATAAAAGCTATTAAATTCGTTAGAGAGCATAAAATTCCATTTTTAGGCCTTTGTTTTGGTATGCAGCTTGCTGTTATAGAGTTTGCAAGAAACGTTTGCAAGTTAAAAAACGCAACTTCTTCTGAATTTTATATTACCCAAGGAAAGGGAGGCCAGCTTGACAAACTGAAAAGTTTAAAAAACAAAACAATAGAGCCTGTGATTGATATTATGGCAAGCCAAAAAGAGAAAATTAAAATGGGAAAATATGGCGGCACAATGAGGCTTGGCGCCTATCAATGTAAGTTAGAGAACAAAAGTTTGGCAAAGAAAGCCTATAAGCAGTCTGTTGTTTACGAAAGACATCGCCATCGGTATGAGCTGAATAATTTATATCGGCAAGCGCTAGAAGATAGAGGGATGAAAATGTCTGGCATAAATCCTGAAACTAATCTGGTTGAGATTATAGAGGTTAAAAATCACCCATTCTTTTTGGCTAGCCAATTTCACCCAGAATTTAAATCAAGGCCATTATCTCCCCATCCGCTATTTAAAGAGTTCATAAAAGCTTGCAGTAAAAAAAAGCAAAAGGAAAAGTAAAATTATAATAATAATAGTGGTGGAAAGTGGAGTAATTTAGATAAGCTAAATAACATGGACAACCTTTGCAATCCGCTGGCCGCCATTAAAAAGCTTTTTTCTTTTTGTGGTAA
This sequence comes from bacterium, assembly GCA_021163625.1. Lineage (GTDB taxonomy): Bacteria > Patescibacteriota > Minisyncoccia > Minisyncoccales > CG1-02-41-26 > JAGGTS01. Next base: position 11,704 of record JAGGTS010000056.1, read on the forward strand.
ATTTAACAGTTCCTTGCTTTAAAGCAAAAATAGTATGGTCTTTTCCGCAGCCAACATTTTTCCCCGGCAGGAATTTTGTTCCGCGCTGCCTTATAATTATCATTCCGGGTTTAACTTTTTGGCCTCCGAAAACCTTAACTCCTAAATATTTTGGCCGTGAATCTCTGCCAAGATTTGTTGAGCCCTTTGATTTTGTTTTAGACATATTATATAGTAAGTAATTTTTCCAAACTATTAGAATGATACCAGATATTAAAAAAAAATTCAAGAATAACTTGAATAATATATTACTGTTTTTTCTTGTTTTCCTTTTATGCCTTTTATCTTTTAGTATTGGTTTTTTAACAGAGTATTATATTAACAAGCCTGATATTCAAATTACCAATGGAGACAGAAACCAAAATCTAACTCCTTAATATCAATATTAATCATTAATCCTTTAAAGGATGATATTTACGTTGGATTTTTTCTGCATATCTATCAGATGTATGGACATAACGAGTGGTGGTATCGAGCGATTCGTGGCCTAGAAGTATTTGTATTGCCGCAGGGTTTGCGCCATTTTCTGCAAGATAAGTTGCGAACGCATGGCGTATCCCGTGAGCATTTATAGGAACATTTATGCCTAAAATTTCTCTATATTTTTTAATTTTATATTCTATATAATTTGGCGATATTTTTTTATCTCTTTTTTTGTTATTCCTGCCGCGGTAGGGGACAAATAGGTAAGGGGAGTCTGTTTTTCCTCGTATTTCTAAATATTTTTCAAGATGCACCTTTGCTCTTTTTGTTAAATATACAAACCTTTCTTTTTTGCCTTTTCCTAAAATGAAAATTCTACCTTCTTTGTCAATTTGCGCTTTTTTTAAGTTAACTAACTCTGATATTCTCATTCCGGTTGAAAAGAGCATTTCTAATATCGCTCGATTTCTAATGGCTATCTTTTTATTTTTTTCAAAATTAGTCGGAAATTCAATAATTTTTATTATTTCTTCGAACTGTGCGACGCGCGGGTGCTTCTTTGTTGTTTTTGCTAACTTTACCATTTCAGGCGAGATTGGACTATTATAATCCATATCTATCAGAAATTTTAGATATGCCCTTAGGGCGGAAAGCATCCTATTTTGTGAAAAACTGCTTAATTTTTTCTTTCCAGCAATATATTTTGCTGTTTTTCGGTCTTGAGACGCAAGATAGGCCTTATAATTTAAGATAGTTTTTTTATTTATTTTGTTGAATTCTAAGTTAATTTCCCTTAAAAAATTTTCAAAAACATTTAAATCCCTTTCATAGTTATAAATAGTTTCTTGAGAATAATTATTTGTTTGGAGACTTAGCAGAAAATCGTCTACATAGGGGAGTCTTATTGATTTTGGCTTATTGCCATTATTATTTGTTATCATAGGCTTTTAGTGTTTTTAATTGAGTGTAAGAGATATTATACTCAATTTAAGTTTAGCAATAATAAAACATACTGTCAATAGTTATTATAAGTTATTATACTTTTTATGCTTACCTTTACTTTTATACCTATCTCTACCCTATCCTGCTGTTAAAAGATATGCAAAGGCAGGGCAAGTAAAAATAGTTTTTATTTAATTAAATCTTTTAACCCGTTCCAGAGATTATGACATTTCTCCTTTATTTGGGATATCAATTCTTCTTTCTTGTTTCTAAAATCTCTCAATACCTGATATTTCTTTTTTTCATACCAACTTTTTATTTTTGGCAAAACATTGCCCTGCCACCAGTTTTTTATTTTATTATGAAACTTTTCCCAAGCGCTAAAAACTTTCTTATTTTCCTTGTCTAATATATTGTTTTTGCCAAGCAATTTTTCTTCCTGCTCTAAGTTTTTGATAGATGCCTTAACTGCTTGCTGTTCTGAAGGCGCTGCAAAGGCAATTGGCTTGTGGCCGTTTTCTATTCCGATTGCCTTGCAAGAAAAAAATAATAGCAATAATAAGGAAAATAAAAATAACAGGCAATTTATTGTTTTCCCTCTTTTTATAATATATTTTTTTATAAAAGTTAGATATTTCATATTAAAATTGCCATTTAAATTTTCTTTTTTGCCTGGTCTATTCTTTCTAAAGTTTCTTTTTTCCCAAGAAGGGCGCTGATTTCAAAAGGTCCCGCAGAATTTTTCTTTCCGCTTAAAGCGACTCTTAATGGCCATAAAAAGTATCCCCTATCCCCTTTGCCTGCTTCTTTTTTAAGTTTAAATTTTTGTTCATAAAAAGATTTATTTAAAACAGCCTTAATATTTTCTTCTGTCCATTGGTTTTCTTTAATAGAAGAGAGTATCTTTTTTAACCTGTCAAGAATGGTTTTTATCTCTTTGTCTGTCATATCTTTCCATCTTAAAAGGTCTTTTTCGTAGTTTAGCTCCTTTTTAAAGAAGAAATCAATTAGTTGACTGATTTCAGAAATTTTTCTTAACCTTTCTTGGTATAAAAGCACTGCTTCTTTTATGTAGTTAAAGCTTACAATTTTATCTGTTTCTAAAATTTTATACTTCTTTTGTTCAAGGGCAATTTTTCCCCCGTTATTTTTATTATTCTCAATTGCAATTAATTTTTCTTTAATAAGATAAGGTATGCAGAGGCTGGTTAGCTTTTCAATCGGCTTTTTTCTGATATAAAAACCATTAATCCAATCAAGTTTTCTTGGATTAAAAACAGCTCCTGATTTTTGTATTCTCTCAACAGAAAATTCTTTAATCAAAGAAGTAATTGAAAAAATTTCTTTCTCGGTTCCCGGATTCCAGCCGAGCAGGGCTAAAAAATTTATCATTGCTTCAGGCAGATAGCCTTCTTTTTTGTATTCTAAAACTGATTTTGCTCCGTGTCTCTTGCTTAATTTGCTTTTATCTGGGCCTAAAATTAACGGCAGGTGGAGGTAGGCTGGCGTTTTAATGCCAAGAGCTCTTGCTATTAAAATTTGCTTTGGGGTGTTTGGAATATGGTCTTCTCCCCTAATTATGTGGCTTATTCTCATTTCGTAATCGTCAATCACACAAGCTAAATTGTATAATGGCGTTGAGATGTCTTTTGCAACCACTATATCGCCAAATGTTTCAGTATTGTATTCTATTTTTCCTCTTATTTTGTCATAAAAAACAATTTTTTCCGGTTGCGTCTTCAATCTTAATACATAGGGTTTTCCTTTTGAAAGATTTTCTTCTACTTCTTTTTTTGAAAGATAGCGGCATTTCCCAGAATATATAGGCGGCTTGCCAATGCTCATCAGGTATTGGCGTTGGGCATCCAAATCTTGTTTTGAACAAAAACAGTAGTAGATTTTTTCTTCATCTAACAACTTTTTAATGTATTTTTTATAAATTTCCTTTCTTTTTGACTGGTAGTACGGCCCATATTTTCCATTTTGCCTTAATGGCCCTTCTTGCCATTCTATTTGAAGCCAGCTTAATCCTTGTATGATTTCCTTTTCCCATCTTTCTTCTGACCTTTCTCTATCTGTGTCTTCTATTCTTAAAATAAGATTTCCGTTGTTTTTCTTTGCAAATAAATAATTGAAAAGAGCAACTCGCGCCAAGCCGATATGCATTGGCCCTGTTGGAGATGGAGCAATTCTTACTCTTATTTGGCCCGGGCTGATTAGCTCTAATTCGCTTGGGTTATCACTTTTTTCACTTAGAGCAGTATTTTTTTGTTCGTAAGCCCGGTCTTCTTCGTTTTCTTTTGGCATTATTATTTATTTGGCTTTGGTTATTTAATATTAAAATAAATATCACTCCTTAGTCAAGGATTTTAAAGCATTTTTAGAAAGAGAGATTCATTTATTACAAACCTGCTCAAGATACTCAAGCAAGTAATTTGCAATAATTTGGGCTGCTCTTGGCTTTGAAAAGTTTAAGGAGCCTTCTGCCATTTTTTGGAGTATATTAGGTTTTGAGAAAAGATAGTTTAATTTCTCTAAAAGAAAGTGGGGCTGAAGATTTGCCTCTTCTATTACTTCTGCTCCTTGGCTTTTTGCAAATTGATAGGCGTTTTTGACTTGGTGGTTTCCTGCCGCGCTTGGAAGGGGAATTAAAATTGCTGGTTTCCCAGCAGCAGAAATTTCAAAAATTGCCCCAGAGCCTGCTCTTGAAACAACTAAATCGCATGCATATAAGGCGTTTTTTAATTGGTATTCGTTTAAAAACGGATACGGATGGTAATACTTTTTCATTTCGTTTCCTATTAAGGCCTGCCCTTGAGCTGACACTTCGTTATAATTTTTTGTTCCTGTTTGATGAATTATTTCAAATGAATCGACAAGCTCGGGCAAAACTTCAAGAACCGTTTCATTAATTGCTCGTGACCCTTGAGACCCCCCGATAATAAGAACAATAGGCTTGTTGCCTTGGAGATCAAAAGCTTTTTTTGCCTCTTCCTTGCTTCCTTCTAATATTTCTTTTCTAATTGGATTGCCAACACTGATGACTCTTTCTTTGGGAAAGTATTCTGTTTCCGGAAAAGATGTAAAGATTTCAAGCGCCCACTTGCTTTCAATTCTTGAAGATAATCCCGGCGTTGCATCTGATTCATGCAGAAATATCGGTGTTTGTAAAATCCATCCGGCAACAGTTGCCGGAAAAGAACCATAGCCTCCTTTGCTGAAGATAATATCGGGAGATATAAAAAATATCCAAAACAAAGCTTGAATAATGCCAATAGGCATCAGGAACATATCTAACAGATTTTCAATAGAAAAATATCTTCTTAATTTTCCCGTTAATATTGTTTTTATTTTAATATCTTCTTGGGCAAGGAGAGAGAGGCTATAATCATCCTCTGGCCCGATATAAAATATTTCAAGGTCTTTTTGAATATATGTTTTTTTTATTTCTCGGATGATTGCTATTATTGGGAATATATGTCCGCCTGTTCCTCCGCCCGTAAAAAGGATTTTCATAAACTATTTTTGGAATTACTTCCCTTGCGTTTTTGGCATTTTGTCAAAAATTGCAAATAACGCCAGGAAATTTAACGCATAAATTCATAGCTCTGATTATTAATCATAGCAAATTATTTTGCAAATATAAACAGAATATTGCATTGCGTTTCGGGAAGCGTCGTGATGCCCTAATCTAACTTAATTTGAATTGCGTGAAATATTAAGCAATATTCCCATTCCTATGATTTCTGTTAGTAAATGAGAGCCGCCGTAGCTAAAAAATGGCAGTGGCACTCCGCCCATTGGCGCGGAACCGGTTAATCCGGAGATATTTAAGAATGCTTGAGTGATAATCCATAAACTTATTCCCAAGGCGAGGAACTTTGAAAAATCATCTCTTGAGTTTACAGCTATTTTGATGCTTCTCCAAAAAAAAGCCAGAAATAGGCCAATTAACAATAAAGAGCCTAAAAATCCAAATTCTTCTGCTATAATTGCAAATATCGAATCACTCATTGGATGAGGAAGCAGGCTAAGTTTTTGGCTATTTAGTCCAAGGGAAAAATGATTGCCGGAACCAAAAATTCTTCCAGAGCCAATAGCGATAAATGACTGGTTTAAATGGAAGCTGGAGCCCATTGGGTCGAAATTTGGGTTTAAAAAAGCTATAAGCCTCATATGCCTGTAAGCGGAATTTTTTATGAATATCATCCCGCCTGTTAGGCCAAGCGCGCCTATTGCTATGCTTTGCCATAAGGGAGTTGAGGCTGCAAAATACATTAAAAATCCTGTCCCAGCAATAATAATCAAAGTGCTCATATCGGGCTCTGCCATTAGCATAATTATTAATGAGGTTAAAATAGCGATAAAGACGAAAAATAGCGAATTTAGTTTTTTCTTTTCATTTTTGTTTTTGTTTATTTTGTTTGAGAGCCAGGCCGCGAGATATAGTATAAAAGTTATTTTTAGAAATTCAGACGGCTGGAAAAGAAAGTTGCCAATTGATATCCAGCGCCTTGATCCGCCAAATTCAATTCCGATTTTTGGAATAAAGACAAGAAGAAGCAGGGCTAAATTCAAAAGAAAAAAGAATGGCGCCCATTTTTTTAATAATTTAATTGGAATTTTAAAGGCGGCAAAACCTAAAAACAGGCTAATTGCGAGGATAACCATTTGATGGACGAAATAATGCCATGAGTTTCCATGCTTATAAAGAGAATAAGAGAAGGATACAGTTGAGAAACTGACAGTTCCCCAAAGAAGAAGAAGGCAGATGATAATAAATAGCGTTTTATCAATTTGATTCCCTTTTATTATTCTTTGAGGCATAGTATTTTACATATTTTTTAAAGGCATTACCTCTTTCTTTGTAATTTTTAAAAATCCCAAAACTTGCTGAAGCGGGCGAAAGCAAACAAATCGCTTTTTTTGACGTTTTATAGTAGGAAATTTTAACTGCCTCTCTCATTGAATCTGTAAAAAATATTTCAAAATGTTTTTTTTCTTTATTTAATTGTTTAATTTTTTCAAAAATTTCAAAACCCGTTTCTGGAAACAAAATTATATTTTCTATATTGCTTTTTAATATTTTTTTTGCCAAAGAAGAAAAATCTATTTCTCCTTTCTTCGAGCCGCCAAGAATAATTGTTTTTATTTTTTTGCCAAGAGCGTCTATTGCTAGTTCTGTTGCTTGAGGTATCGTTGCCAGGGAGTCGTTGTAGAATTTTATTCCTTTATATTTGCCCAAAAATTCCATTCTGTGCGCCAAAGGCTTAAACGATTTTATAGATTTTTTTATTTTATTGTCTTTGATTTTAAAAATTTTTGCAACGATAACAGCGGCTATGACATTCAAAATGTTCTGGTCTCCCTTAATTGGGATATCTGATATCTTAATTATTTTTTCTAATTTTTTCTTGTCTTTTTGGCTAAACGGTATTTTTTTTGCTTTTGTTTTATTTGCGATATCTCTTATTTCTTTTTGCTGCGCGTTGTATATAAAAATATCATTTTTCTTTTGTAAAATCGCAATATTTGCTTTCGCTTTTTTATAAGCTTCAAAGTTTTTATAGTAATCTAAATGGTCTGGATATAGGTTTGTAAAAACAGCAATATGGCAGGATTTTTTTAGATTTTGGAGCTGGTGCGATGAAAGCTCATAGACAAAAATATCATTTTTTTTGCTCCTTAAAAGAAGCTTAAAAACCGGCCTACCGATATTTCCTATTAAATAAACGTTTAATCCGCTGTCTTTTAGTATTTTATAAATTAGAGAAGCGCAAGTCCCCTTCCCCTTTGTTCCCGTTACCCCTATAACTGTTCCTTTGCAATTTTCAAGAAAGATTTCGGTTTGAGACGATATTATAGCTCCCTTTTTTAGATATGGTTTAATTAAATTAAGCTGTATTCCGGGCGTCTTGATAATCAAATCGTATTTTTTCAAAGAGTTAAGATATCTATTGCCAAGATGGAGATTTATTTTTTTGTCTGACTTTATTTTTTTTCTAATTGGCGTTGGCAGTTCTTTGAACTTCAGTTTATCGGCTATGCCTAACTTTTTTTCTGGAAAAATCTTTCTTAATGCTAAATATGTGTCTATTCCCTCTTTGCCCATTCCTAAAACTACTGTTTTTTTTGATTTTATTTTATCTATTTTCATTTCCCGTATTTTTACTTATAGGTATTTTTATCCCAATAGCCTTATAGCTACCCCTATAATTGCCAGTATCGTTGATATTAGCCAAAAACGCATAGTTACTTTCTCTGGGGGCCAGCCTTTTGCTTCTAAATGATGGTGGAACGGCGTACACAAAAATATTTTTTTCTTAAATATTCTTTTTGAAATAAGTTGTATAATTACCGACAATACTTCAATGGCTGGCAGGCCGGCAATAATTGGCAAAACTGCCACAGAATCAGTTAAAAAGGCAACAACGGCAAGCGTAACGGAAAGGCCAAGGCTTCCTGTCTCTCCCATATAAAAGCGCGCAGGAGGTATGTTGAACCATAAAAAAGCTATAGTTGTTCCGCTTACAACAGTGCAAAAAGCGGCTAAATTGTATTTCATCTCAGAAAAAGCGATTACGGCAAAAGCGCCGAACATTATTGAAAAAACTCCGCCTGCAAGCCCATCTATTCCGTCTATTATCCCTCCTGCCCAGCAGGCGAGGATAGTGATTAAAAACAAAGGCAAGTACCATAATCCTATCTCGATGTCTCCGTCGCCGGGGATATGCAAAGTATGCCATCCAAGTTTATAATAAAACCAAAGGCCGCCTATTATTCCTATTAGCAAAACTACGATTAATCTTCTGGTAAATCTTATACCGCCGCCGCTGTACTTACCTTTGCCAAATATTTGCAGTATATCGTCTCCTAATCCGAGCATTGAAGCTGCTGCCAGCGTTGCGAGAGGAAGCCAGGTCTGTCCTCTTGATAGAAAATTTAATTTTTGTATCCAGAAATTATTAGATATTTTGGCAAGCAAAGAGAATAGAAAAGCAGTAAAGATTGTTGTAACCCAAATTAAGAGCCCTCCAAGCCGCGGCGCCCTTGTTTCTCTTTTATTGTGGAGCTTGTTAAATACAGGAGCCGGTTTTCCGTCTATTGTTTTATTTCTTGCTTCTTTTCGCCAAAGCTTGTGTTTATAAAGGAAATGTGTCAGGATAGGCGTCCAGAGAACCGCTAAAAAGGCGGAAAAAGAAGCAAGAAATAAGATTTTAACTATTGATATCTGGGCATTTAGCATTTTTTTATTTTATTTTAGCTGTTTTCCTCTTCTGCCTTTATAATTTTTTCCATATCCCCAAACCTATTTGTTGAGTTTAGTATAATATCAATTATAAAATTATCCTTATTGTTTGTCTTCAAAATTTCAACAAGGCAGCCGCCTGCTTCTTTTGTCCATCCTGTTTTTCCGCCTATTATTTCTGGTATTTTACCAAGTAACTTATTTGTTGTTTCAAGCTTATGATGGAAAACGCCGTTTTTTAGGTAGAGATTGTAGTCTTTTTTTGAAATGATGTTCATAATCTCTGGCCTGTTTAGAACAATATAAGAGACTAGCGTTGCCAGGTCTTTTGGTGTTGAGTAATTTGAGTATTCTAAACCTTTTTCTGAATCTATGCCAGTCGGGTTGAAATATTTAGTATTTTTCATTCCGATATCTTTTGCTTTTAAATTCATTAGGGCAACAAATCCGTTTTCCCCTATTGGTTCGGAAAGGGCGTATGCGGCATCATTGCTTGATTCAATTAGCATAATTTTTAAAAGGTCGCTAACCTGCATTATTTCCCCTACTTTTAGCTGTCCTATATTTTCCGGTTGGCGGACTGCTTCCTTTGAGACTTTTATTGTTAAATCCTTCCGATAAAACTCAGAGGCTATTACAGCGGTCATAAGTTTTGTTAAAGAGGCTATCTGCATTCTTTTATCCGCATTTTTTTCAAATAGAATCTGTTTGTTTCCGTTTTTATCAATTTTCACAGAGATTGCGCCTTTTGCTTTAATATTTATATTATTTATTCTTCCGGAGTTTTCTTGTTTTTCCTCAGGCTGATTTTTTCTCTTGTCCTCGCTGCCAGTTATTGTTTTTTTGTTTTGGTTATTTGCTTCTGTTATATTTTCTTTAATTTTTACTGATGATGCTTTAGATCTTCTAATGTCCTTCTGAATAACTATAAATAATAAAAAAAGAAGTAGAGTAAAAAGGGATAAAAATATGAAAATTTTGCCTCTTTTTGTCATTGTGATTTTATCTTTTATTCTTTTGTCTTTTTTTTGCTTTTTATTTCTAAACTTAATTCTTTCAGCTGAGCCAGAGAAACCTCTGATGGCGCGTCCATCATTAAATCTCTATTATCGCCAGTTTTCGGGAAAGCTATTACTTCTCTAATATTCGGCTCATCTAAAAGAATGCTTAGCAGGCGTTCGAGCCCTATAGCGATTCCTCCATGGGGAGGAACTCCATAAGAAAAAGCTTCTAGAAGATGACCAAACTGTTCCTTTATTTTGTCCTCGGAATGTCCTAAAACTTCGAAAACCGAAATGATCATCTTAGGATCTATGGTTCGTACGCTTCCTCCTCCAATTTCGTATCCATTTAAAACTAAGTCATATTGATAAGCTAAAATTTTTTCAGGATTTTCCTTTAATTCTTCATAACTACTGGCTTTCGGTTTTGTAAAAGGGTGATGCATAGCGCCCCATCGTTTTTCCTCTTTATGCCATTCAAATAGTGGAAAGTCAGTTATAAAAGCAAAAGCAAGCTCATTTTTATCTTTTTTATTGTTTCTTAAATCAGGCTTATCGCTTTTATAATTTTTAATCGCCTCTTTATATGGTATTCTTGGAAATGGTATTTCCTTTATCTTTTTTTCTGGGAATAGTTTTTTAACTAAAGAGATAGAAAACTCTTCAATAAAAGGAAGGATATCCTCTTCTTTTTCAACAAATGAAGTTTCAATGTCAATTTGGGTATGTTCTGCCTGCCTGTCTGCTCTTGGATCTTCATCTCTGAGGCATTTTGCGATTTGAAAATAATTTTCAATGCCTGCTACCATTAAAAGTTGTTTATATTGTTGGGGAGACTGAGGCAAGGCGTAAAATTTACCCGGATAAAGCCTTGCTGGAACTAAGAAATCTCTTGCTCCTTCTGGGGTTGATTTTGTCAAAATTGGGGTTTCTACCTCTAAAAAACCTTTCTTACTGAGGAAATCTCTAACAAAAAAAATCACTTTTTGCCTTGTTTCTAAATTTTTCCTTAGCCTTTGCCTTCTTAAATCGATATAGCGGTATTTCAGGCGTTTTTCTTCTCCTATTTCATAACCATCTGTAGCCACTGAAAAAGGAATTGTTTCTGCTTTTGATAGCACTCTTAATTTTTTTGCTTCTAACTCTATCTTCCCTGTAACAAGGTTTTCATTCTCCATTTTTTTTGGCCTTTCATTTATTTTGCCTATAATTTCTATCACCCACTCTGGCCTTAATTCTTGAGCCAGATTATAAGTTTCTTTTTCAGAAGGGGTAAATACGACCTGAAGAATTCCGCTTTTATCTCTTAAATCTATAAAGATAATTTTTCCATGATCGCGCCTTGCGCTAACCCAACCGGAAACCCTAACTTCTTTGCCTAAATACTTTATTGTTTCTTTATTGAGAATTCTTTCCATAAGAAATAAAAATATTTTTTATTGCTTTATTATTTTTTATTTTGCTTTATTTTTATTTTTAGAAAGCTCGTTTTCCCGACTTTCAGAACCATTTGATTGTTAATTTTAATTTCTTGTTTCCAATTTAATATCTTATCTTGTTTATTGCCTGAAATTACCTTTACTCCCCCTTGTTCAATAAGCCTTTTTGCTTCTGATTTAGATTTTGCAAGGCCAGTTTCAAAAATTAAATCTATTATTTTAAAATGGTTTTTTATTGTTTCAAAGACTGGCATTCTTGAAGGAATTTTTTTATCTTTAAAAATACTGTTAAACTCTTTGTCGGCTTTTTTTGCTTCGTTCTCACCATAGTACATTTTTACTACCTCCCGCGCAAGCTGCATTTTTGCTTCTTTTGGATTTAATTTCTCGGATTTTATTTCTTTAGCTATTTGGTTTATTTCCTTTAAAGGAATTTTGGTGCAGAGCCTAAAGTAGATTTCAATAAGGTCGTCTTTCATTGACATTATTTTCCCATAAATCTCACTTGGTTTATCTGAAATATTGATGACATTGCCTATGCTTGTTGACATTTTTTCACTATTTAAACCAGGAAGCATCTCAAGGGTCATAATATCCTGCGGTTTTTGGGAAAACATCTCTTGTATTTTTCTTCCTACCTTTAAATTGAAAAGTTGGTCTGTCCCTCCTATTTCTACATCAGACTTTATGGCATAAGAATCATATCCCTGGAGTATTGGATAAATTAATTCATGGATGCCTATCGGCTTTGCTTTGTCCCATCGCTGTTTGAAATTTCTTCTTTGAATCATTTGTTGGGCTGTAAACTCCATCGAAAGCCTTATAATTTTTTTAAGGTTTAATTTAGACAGCCACTCAGAATTATTATGGAATTCTGTTTTATCAATATCCAAAATTTTTCCTATCTGCTTTTTATAGCCTTTCATATTTTCTTTCACTTCTTTTTCTGTTAAAGGTTTTCTCATTGATGTTTTATCAGAAGCATCTCCTATTTGCGCAGTGAAATCACCGAAAATAAGAACAACTTGATGGCCGAGTTCCTGAAAAGCTCTAAGCTTCCAGAACTGGGCAGCTCTGCCAAGATGAATTTTAGGGCCTGTGGGGTCAATCCCGTGTTTTATTCTTAATTTTTTCCCTGATTTTAGCTTCTTAACTAAGCTTCTCCTTTCTATAATCTGTTCTACCCCCCTGTTTATCAAGTCGTTTATTTTTTTCGGATTAGTATCTATTTTCATATTTCCTTATTGCTTACATTTATATTAATTTAATTCGCGCGGAAAATCAAATAATCTAAAGGAAAATAAATATCAGAGTATTGCTCTGATATAATTTAAAACATAAATTGAGAATAGTTAATAATTAGTGCTTTTGATGCATCAAAAGTTTTCTGTTGCGCCCGTTTTTTCCGTTCTGTCCCCTATTGCCTTTTCGTTTTCTACAGGTTCTACGGGCAGTTCAATGAAGAAAGTAGACCCTCTTTTCTTTCTCGGTTGCGCCCATATCTTTCCATGGTGCATATCAACGAATGTTTTTGCAACATAAAGGCCAAGTCCTGCTCCTGCTGTCCAGAACCTAATGCCCGCTTTTCCCCTTGAAAAACTTGTGAATAGCTTCTCTTTTTCTCCTTTTGCTATGCCTTGTCCAGTGTCTGATATCTTAATTAGCAAGAATTTTTTATCATTTTCCATCTTTTCTGAAACTGTAATTTCCACGCCTCCTTTGGCAGTGTATTTGATGGCATTATCAACAATGTTTAGAATAACCTGCTCTAACTTGTCT